>JADLGH010000093.1 GCA_020849425.1 Candidatus Dadabacteria bacterium | reverse complement strand
GGGCCGTCAAAATTCGCGTTAAGAAAATCGAGTGCATGAGCGTTAAAAATCCGATGTGGGGCTGTGGGCCGGTGGAGGATTTAGCGAAGAAGCGATGATTTTTAGCAGAATTTTTCCCGGCCCGTGACTTTTGCTACTTTTGGTCAGTCAAAAGTAGAGAGATATTACTCCTCATTTACCAGCGAACTCGGAACGTCCCCCGCAAGGCCGCCAACCCCGCAGGATATCGAAGTAGCGGCGCATGGCTGTTACCACCCGACGCGCTTAAGGTGGTCTTAGTAACTATCACGCTACGCCGTAAATCACACGTACGTGTGCTTTTCATCCAGGAAAAGTAGAAGCCTTTTATCCTTTGCTTTCAAGTCTTAGATCCTGAATCAAGTTTCCGTCTTCGCCTCGGATTCCGCTTCCGACTTCGCTAAAGCTACGTCGGACAAGAAAGCTTCGTCCGAGAAGAAGGCCACGCCGGACAGCCAGGATGGCGGATTAAAAGAATGGAGTCCCGATTAAAGCACTCAGGAATGACAACCAATAGGTTGGTGCTCTATGGAGCAGTACCGGATAAACGCTTCCGCTTCAGGGTGGCGACGTCCAATTCCTCGCTCGCTCGCAATCGTTGGGAATGACAGATTATAAGGGTGACGGGGTGGCGTCACGGCTGAACTCCGCAACGCCCAACGCATGCACGCGGAGCGTATCCGCCACCGCCGCCGAAAAAATCCGTTCCCTCCCCGCTCCGGAGGGTATATTATTTGGTAATGCCTCATCCGCCGAAGGGAAATCCCGGGCAGTCCCTCGTTTCCGCCCTCTCGGGGCGGGCACTGGCCCTTTTCTTCCTTTTGCTTATCGCGGGCTCAGGCGCGTCGTGCCGCGACGCGGCCGACTACGCGCCGCTCGTCGCAGGCTCGTGGGAAAGGTCGGCCGCCGAGAACGGATTCTCCTTCAGGGGATCTCTCGAAATGCGGCCCGACGGCACGTTCTCCTTCACGTTCGAAGGCACCGCCCCCGGGCATTCCGACTCGCACGGCAAGTGGAGCCTCGCGGGACGCGACATGACGTTCCTCGACAGCTCGTGCGTCGATCCCGGCACCTACAGGTTCCTCGTCAAGAAAGAGACCCTTTCGTTCCTGCCGCTGAAAGACGACTGCGAACCGAGGAAAAACGCCCTCACGGGCGAGTGGACGAGGATAAAATTCGAAAGCGGAGACGGGTAGGAACACGACCCGTCCGGCCGCTTAACCCCGTTTTCAAAATTCCTTAACGCGATTTTAAACCGGGCGGTATAGCCTTCCCCGAAAATCCTCCGGGGGTGAGAGTATGAAAAACCGGCTTACGAGAATAAACAGTATCCGTCTCGCCGCGCTGCTGCTCACAGTGATCGCGGCATTCGTGTCCGCGGCGTGCGACGACGACAACAACCGCCGCGACGACGGCGGCGGTGAATTCACGCTTACCATATTTCACAACAACGACGGCGAATCGAAGCTGGTGAATGCCGGCGACGGCATAGAAGACTTCGGCGGCGTCGCGAGATTCGCCGCGCGCCTCGAGGGGCTCCGGGCCGAGGCCGAAGCCGGCGAGGGAAAGAACGTGCACATAACCCTCAACTCCGGCGACAACTTCCTCGCCGGGTCCGAATTCAACGCGAGCCTCCAGAAAGGCGCTCCGTACTACGATTCCATAGCGCTCAATAGTATCGGCTACGACGCCATGGCCATCGGCAACCACGAGTTCGACTTCGGCCCGGACGTGCTCGAACAGTTCATACTCGGCTTCGACAGCCCGCCGCACTTCGTCTCGGCGAACCTCGTGCTCACGGACGAGCCCGGCCTTAACGCGCTGGCCGAAGCGGGGATAATCGTAACGAGGACCGTAATCACGAAGGACCGTGAGAGGATCGGCGTCGTCGGCGCGACCACCCCGGCGCTCCCCTTCATATCGAGCCCGAGGAACGTCATTGTGCTCGATGACATATCCGGCATCGTGCAGGGCGAGATCGACGCGCTCCTCGCATCGGGCGTTAACAAGATAATTTTCATCAGCCACCTCCAGGACGTTAACGAAGACCTCGCGCTCGCGGGCGAGCTCAGCGGCGTGGACGTTATGATAGCGGGCGGCGGAGACGAGCTACTCGTAAACGAGGGCGACCTCCTCGTGCCGGGCGACGAGCCGGAGAACGCCTTCGGCCCCTACCCGCTCATTGCGGCGGGCGGCGACGGCAGACAGATACCCGTCGTCACGACCCCCGGCGACTATAAATACGTCGGAAGGCTGGTGGTCGATTTCGATGCCGGGGGCGAAGTCACTGCAATCGGCGGGGAAAGCGGCCTCGTAAGGGTGGCGGGCGGGGACAACCCCGACGCCGTCTCACCCAACCCGTTCATCGAGGAGAACGTCGTCGAGCCCGTCGCCGAGTACACCGGGGGGCTCGCCGCGAACGTTATCGCCGTAAGCGAAGTCGCGCTCGAAGGACGGCGCGAGCCCGGCATAAGGACGGAAGAGACGAACCTCGGGAACCTCACCGCCGACGCACTCTTCCACCAGGCCACCGTGCTCGCCGCCGAATTCGACATGCCCCTCCCCGACGTCGCGCTCCAGAACGGGGGCGGCATCAGGAACAACACGCTCATACCGCCGGGCGACATCACCGAGCTCACGACGTTCGACATATTCCCCTTCACCAACTTCGTATCGATCGTCCCCGCAATACCGCGCGAGCAGTTCAAGGAGATCATGGAGAACGCTGTTTCCGCCGTCGAAAACGCGGACGGGCGCTTCGCACAAGTATCGGGGTTCAGCATGGTTTACGACCCCGCCGGGACGCCGCAGGTGCTCGACGAGGAGCTTAACGTCGTGACACCCGGAACGAGGGTGAGGAGCATAACCCTCGACACGGGCGAGGTCATCGTCGCCGACGGCGCGGTCGTTCCGGGAGAGGCCATCGACATCGCGACCATAGACTTTTCGGCGCGGGGCGGCGACATGTATCCGTTTAGGGGAGCGCCGTTCACGACCCTGGGCGTCGTCTACCAGCGGGCGCTGTACAACTACATAGTGGACCCCGTGGCGGAGGGCGGACTCGGCGGCGTCATATCCTCGGCCGACTATCCCGAGGGCGGCGAGGGGCGGATAACGACCGCCGGAGACTGACGTAGCGAAGGAATCGATACCGGCGCTAGTCGCGCTAAATATGATTTGAATCTCTTGCCCCGCTGCGTCGTAAAACACACTTTGCGTGCGTGGGCAAACGACGTAGCGGGGACTGTGCAAGGGGCAACAGCCGCGCGAGCGATTTACAGTTTTATCCTCCCTTTTCAGGGGAAGATAAAAAAGCGGCGGACGCGCGTAAAGTGTCGATAGCATAGCCCTGCCTATGCCGGTTGCCTGCGGACGCGGCCCGCAACATCGGTGCTGCACGATATCGTGCAGCGGCGGGCACGCCCGAGAGCGCCGGCGCACCGGAGGCCAATCCGCAACCTCCCTTCTTCACTACATATTCCGGCGCCACCCTCGCGTGGCACGCCTGTTGCTCCATAACGGATTACGATGAGCGGCACCCGGCTCAGGTATGTGAGCGACGAGACGGAGGGGATAGTCCGCAAGGGGCGCGGGAGGGGCTTCGCCTATTATTTCGAGGGCAAGCTCGTAACGGACGCCGCCGAAAAGGAGCGGATAAAGGGCCTGGCCATACCGCCCGCGTGGACGGACGTGTGGATTTGTCCCGACCCCGGCGGACACATCCAGGCGACGGGCCGCGACAGTAGGGGCCGGAAGCAATACGTCTACCACGAGATGTGGAGCGTCCTCAGCTCGGAGTCCAAGTTCGGCAGCCTCGCGAGCTTCGGCGAATCCCTGACGGCCATAAGGAAGCGCGTCCGGAAGGACCTCGCCCGGCGGAAGCTCGACAGGGACAAGGTGCTCGCGGCCGTGATAGACATAATGGACAAGACGTTCATGCGAATCGGCAGCGGGCAGTACGCGAAGCTGAACGATTCCTACGGGCTCACGACGCTCGAGAACGGCCACGTCACGGTCAGCGGGGGGACGGCCGAGTTCTCGTACCGCGCCAAGGGCGGCAAGGAGCGGAGCCTCCGCCTCACCGACCGCGCCGTCGCCGCCACGATAAAAAGATGCATGGAGATTCCCGGGTACAGGATATTCAGGTTCGTGGACGAGAACGGGGACGTAAGCGTTGTCGATTCGGACAGCGTGAACGGGAAGCTCCGCGAGATCACGGGCCACGGCTTCACATCGAAGGATTTCAGAACCTGGGGCGCGACCGTCGCGGCGCTCGGCTGCCTGAAACGCGCCGGCGAGCCCGGGGCCGGGGGCGAGAAGGCGATAGTGTGCGCCGTTAAAGAGGCGGCCAGGGTCCTCGGCAACACGCCCGCCACGTGCAGAAAATACTACGTTCATCCCGCCGTACTCGACGCCTGGCGGAGCGGAGAGATCGGCGCTTCCTCCGGGCCTCGCGGACGTCGGAAGTACCTCTCCCCCGATGAAGTCGAAGTGCTGCGGATATTAAAGAAGGTCAAGTAACACACAGCCACGTAACGTAAATCCCTGCAGGCGCATTTACCCCGGCCCGGCAGACGTATAGAATTAAATTCCGAAACCATGCGAAAAAATTTCGAAGGTAAAAGGGTCCTCATCACCGGCGGCGGGACAGGCATCGGCAAGGCCGCCGCGCTCGAATTCGCGCGCGAGGGCGCAGCCGTATTCATCACGGGAAGGCGCGGGGAGAAGCTCGCCGAGGCGGCGCGCGAGGCCCGGGCCGAGGGGCATGGAATCCTTTTCGCCGTCTCCGACGTATCGATCGAAGAGGACTGCCGGAGCGCGGTCGAGCTCGCCGTCCGCGAAATGGGGGGCCTCGACATACTTTTCAACAACGCGGGCGTCCTCATACCCGGCCCCGTGCACGAGACGGCGACGGCGGCGTGGGAGAAGACCTTCGACGTAAACGTGCGCGGCGCGTGGCTCATGAGCAAATTCGCGATCCCGCACATGCTCGGGCGCGGGCGGGGATGGATAGTGAACAACGCGTCGATAGTGGGGCTCAAGGGATTCGCAGGGCTCCCGGCATATGCGGCGTCCAAGGGCGCGGTGATACAGCTCACGCGCAGCATGGCGCTCGAATACTCGGCCCGGGGCATAAACGTGAACGCTGTATGCCCGGGGACGACGATGACGCCGCTCGTGACGGAGGGCTTCATGAAGCGGGTGCCCGACCCCGGGGAGGGGATAAGGTTCATGGAATCGCTCCACCCGATGGGGAGGCTGGCGCTGCCGGAGGAGGTCGCGAGGGCCGTGCTCTTCCTCTGCGACGAGAGGGCCGGTTTCGTCACCGGCGCTGCCCTGCCCGTCGACGGCGGCTGGTGCGCGCGGTGAAAACGGGGCGGAGCCGGGGGGCGTCGTTTATACTTGTAAACGGAACTCGAAAGAGAGGAGAATCACGATGAAGATAAACGAATTCCTGTACGACCTCTGCACGAAAGGGAAAGGATTCGCGGCGCTCGCTACGCTGATGCCCGACGGCTCGCCGCAGGTGAGCCTCGCCTGGGTGGATTCCGACGGCGAGCACGTGCTTATAAACACGGCCGAGGGGCGGCGGAAACCCGAGAACGTCCGGAAGGACGGCAGGGTCGCCGTCTCGATATTCGACCCCGAGAATCCTTATAAACAGGCCATGGTGCGCGGCGTCGTTACGGACGTCACCCGTGAGGGCGCCGAGGAGCACATCGACCGGCTGGCGATGAAATACGTCGGGCAGGATAAATACCCCTGGCGGGGGCCGGACGAAAAGAGGGTGATCATCAAGATAAAGCCCGAGCGCGTAATCGAGGTCGGCGCCTGACACACACATAGTGTGATTTCCGACGTAGCAGGTTTGGCGGCTATAAGCACGGAAGCGCGTCCGGTGGGGAATAGCGGGAGGCAGCTACTTCGATATCCGGCGCACGTGGTGCACCACACGTAGTGCGTTTTCTGACGTAGCAGGTTTGGCGGCTATAAGCACGGAAGCGCGTCCGGTGGGGAATAGCGGGAGGCGGCTACTTCGATATCCGGCGCACGTGGTGCGCCACACGTAGTGCGTTTTCCGACATAGCGGCAGGGGAGATTCAAGGCACCGGCCACGCGCCGGGTGGTGTTTGCCGCAGGGGTGCATTCGCCGGTTGTCAGCGGACACAGTCCGCCGTAGTGTGTTTTCTGACGCAGCAAAGTCAGAGATTCGAGCTCGGGAAGCGCGATAAGTGCCAATAGCGATACTCTGCTACTTCGGTTGTCAGCGGACACAGTCCGCCATAGTGTATTTTCCGACGCAGCAAAGTCAGAGATTCGAGCTCGGGAAGCGTGATAAGCGCCAATAGCGATACTCTGCTACTTCGATTGTCAGCGGACACGGTCCGCCTTTCGCGCTACGCCCCGGGGAAGCGCTCGCGGCGTACACGCATTGTGTTCTGATCGGCCGGCAGAGTGAGTGATACAGGGCGACTCGCCGCCGGATTCCCTGCGGGCGAGGCCCGCGGTTGCTACCGTTTCAGGCCCGCCATCTCCTTCGTCCGCCGGACGAGCTCGTACCCCGAATACACGGCCAGGTGGCGGACGCTCCCCATGCCGAAGACGCGCGTCAGGAACCCGGGGAACCCGAACAGACGCCGTATGAATCCCGAATCGACGTTCCCCTTGCCGTAGGAGCTCCAGAGGAACCCGAGCTCGACGAGGCCGTCCGTTATACCGGGCGGTGAGGTTCGGACACTGTGCTCGAACCTCTCGGCCCTGCCCGCGGGAATCGCGTCGAGCTCGCGGAGCGCGTCCTCCGAAACACCGACGCCCGGGTAGGACCCGAGGTAGCGGAGCGCCTCCCTCACGGGCAGCACGACTCCGTGCCTCCGTGCGGCGGCGACGAGCCTCCCCCAGTCGAGCCCCTCCCCTTCCTTCCTCAATATCACTGCCGCGTCGGCCACCCATCTTACGGGCGGCGTCGGATCCCACCTCATCCCGTGCGCGCATACCTGGAGGAGCTGATCGGCCGGGTCGAGCACGAACACCGGCGCGCCCTCGACCGTCATCCTCCGCGCCGCATCCCAGAAAGGCGCGTCGGCGTCGGGGGGGTTGTAGCCGTGGAGGACGTGCCAGTGAAGGTCTATCGTGAACTCCCTGTCGTTTACCAGGTCCTGCCCGTGCCGGACGGTGAAGTACTCGTCGGAGAATTCCGAGAGCTTTCTCACCTCGGGCTCCCACCCGAGGCGCGAGAGCGCGTCCATGTCAGAGAACCCCTTGAGCGGCGTTATCGACGAGCTCCAGCCGAGCCCGGTCAGTATCTCGACGGCCTCGCGCGCGCGGCGGGTCGGGACGAGTAGGTCGGCGTCGAGCATCGGGCGGAGGCCGTAGTCGCCGTAATATTCCACGGCCAGCGCCGTACCCTTTAAGAGCGCCGCCTCCATCCCCAGCCTGTCGAGCCTTGCGAGCAGGCGACCGAGCGCGGCGAAGCGCTTGCGGTTGTTTTCGAGCGTAGCGTCGTAGACCCACTTGAAGATATTCAGGTAAGGGTCGTTAGCAATGCCGTTCGCGGTGAGGTTTTTGTAGAGGAGAGGGAATAACCTGTACGAGCCCGGGTCGAGGCCGTCGAGGTTCGCGAGCGTCTTCCATTCGGCGAAGGCCGCCCTGCATTCGTCCCCCGATAGAAGCGAGGCGCGAAGGAGCAGCCCCTGCTCGCGCGTGGGCAGGCAGCCGCTGCTCGGGACCTCTCTCTTCTTTCTTTCGCCGGGATCACCGTTTGGCCCGGAATTCCTGTCAGGCATTCTAATGATAGTATCAGGAAATTAAGGCCCTCCGCCAGTGGCGGCGAACAAGGCCGAAGCTCCGGGCGCGGAAGACGGAAAAATACCCGCGGGCGGAATGGTCACAGGGCCCCGCACGGAAAAGATTTATTCGAGGGATGCAATAAACCGGGATCGAGGAGTAAAGCGGATAGTATTCCAGGCCGGCTTTAAAGGAGCGTTAAATCCGCAATATTAGTCGTTATACGGGTGTAAATGGCAAAAAAAGCTGCGTCCTTTCACGGTATACACGAAAAGTGCACGCTTCCGAATTGTTCCCCCTACGGGGACTCTATGGTGGTGGCAGCTGGTTGCTCGCGGCGTTGGCCGTCGTGAGGTTCAGCTTCTGGTTGAGCATCATCACCGAAAAGACGGCCGGTATTACGAAAGCGCCCTTCGTGATCTTCTCGAGGAACTCGCGCCTCTCGGGGTTTACCTTTTTGAATGCTTCCTTATCGCTCATATAGCCTCCATAATATTGTCGTTTAATCAGGTCTTGGCATTGCTGCCGGCTCAACCCGGCGCGCCGGTCGGCCCGGGTATACCCGTCGGAACGGTCTGATTGCTTTGAGCGTTGGCCGTCGTAAGATTGAGCTTCTGGTTGAGCATCATCACTGACAGCACCGCCGGGACCACGAACGCGCCCTTCGTCAGCCTTTCGAGGAACTCGCGCCTCTCCGGGTTTACATTGTCCGGCAGCTTCTTCTCGTCGCTCACGGATCCTCCATAACCCGGCCTTAAAACCTCCCGGACGGATTGCCGTTACTCTACAATGCGTTGCTCTGGGCGTTGGCCGTCGTGAGATTGAGCTTCTGGTTCAGCATCATCACGGACAGCACCGCCGGGACCACGAACGCGCCCTTCGTCAGCCTTTCGAGGAACTCGCGCCTCTCGGGGTTTACATTGCCTGGTAATTTCTTCTCGTCGCTCATGAAATCCTCCTCAAGATTCGGAATTACATCCGCTTCTTAAAATTTAACATATACGCAAATACAAGACAAGCTAATTGAAAGGGTTAGCAAATCTCCCGCCCCGCCCCGGCATGCGCCGGTTATCGGCATTCATTCATACCCCGGTGACCGCCGCTCAGAGCGAGCGCATGAATTCGAGGAGCCTCTGCTGCGAGCTCTCGTTGGTCCACCTGTTCTCTATCCACGCCGCCCCTCGAAGCGCCGTTACCAGGTGTATCCCGTAATTCGAGTATACGTCCGCTATCGCTTCCCTGATGTCCTTCACGGAAACGGTGCTCCATTCGCCGCAAATCTCGCCCAGGGCTTCCGCTTCCTCCACGCCCGAGACGGGAATAACCTTGTAATACCCCGAGCTTACGAGCTCGTCGTGGACCGGGATGTCCGTGATAAGGGTCGGTATGCCGAGATAGAGGCTCTCCCTCGGGGTGAACGACCACCCCTCGCCGCTCGACGGGAAGGCATAGCACGAGAGCCTCGCGTACCACTCGGAAGCGCCGTCCTCGTCCAGCGTCCCCTGGGTCCATTCGACGAATGGAGAATTCGCGATGAGGACGACCTCCTTCGTATAGAGGTGATCGAACAGGAGGGACGAATGCACCGCCAGGCGGAGGCCCGGGATTTCCTTCACGAGGTCGGCGCACGCCTGGTAGAGCTTGAAGAGGTTCTTTCTCGCGTACGGGACGCCCATGAAGCCTATCCGGAATATGCCCTTCTCCGCCCCGCGCGCCCGCTCGGGCAGCCTCCTGTGCCGCGTGAATCCCTGGTGTATCACCTCTATCGGCACATTTACGCCCGACGCCAGGAACGTCTCCCTCACATAACCGTGCGGAACGATGCAGCGGTGGTAATGCTCGTTTATACGCCGCACCCAGATCGATGGGATCCTCGTCGTCTCGAACGTCGTGTAAATGACGTTCGTGTTCCGCGGCGAGAGCTTCACCTCATGGTCCCCCGCCATGAAGGCCATCAGGACCTTCTTTCCGCTCGTGCCCGACGTGTCGCGCTCCTTCCGGAAAAGCGCCGCGGCGCGGCCGAACACCGTCGAGAGCCCGTCGAAGGGGGGGCCGTCGCCGTATACGTCGAGAAGGCGTATGTCGTCGTCCCGCTCTCCGCCGCCCGCGCATCTCCTAAGCGCAATGTCGCGTCGGAGAGCGTCGAGCTCCGCGCCGCCCATACGCCCCGGGCCGCCCGGGGCCGCTCTGCCCTTTACGTGTTCCCACCTCCACGAGCCGGCGTGGGCGTGAACGGCGTAGTTCCCGAAATGGCACGAGACGGCCCCGCATACCGGGCACGTCCTGTCCTTGTTCGGAAGGATTACGACGTCCTTCATCCCCCTCCCGTATTTTGTATAGACGGCGGTTACGAGCCCCGGCCCCGTCGATTCGAGTATGTCCTCCTCGGCCTTTATTTCCCGCCCGGCCCGGGCGGCCATGCCCTCGATGATCCCGAGGAGGAACGGGTGGCCCGGCTCGCTCCCGAAGGCGTAGTTCCCGACCCTGAGCGGGCTTTCGAGCCCCCTCGCGGCGGCCTCTTCGGGGGAGAGCGTCGTCTCCTCGCCGAAGACCGCCCTGAACTCCGAGAGGTCGTCGAGCGGGATCCTGCACTCGACGTCCGTATCGAGATAAAATCCCCCGTCTCCGTAAACCGCGGCGACGCGGAATATGTCCGTCTTCTGTATCGGGAGCGCCGCGTCGTAGAGCGGCAGGAGCGCGGGGAATATCCTTTCGACCGCCGCCCTGCACTCGGCGTCGCCGTAGAGCCTGTGCTCCCACCCGGGGTGGAGCGCGGCCATCCTCTCGACGAAAGCGGCGAGGTCGGGCGAAAGCTCACCCGGGCTTTTACACGTCTGGTGAATGATTTTCGGTATGGCCATTTCAATACGCGGCGGGTTTCAATCCGAAATCCCGTCGAGGATCTCGGCCGCCTGCCCGGTATCGTACGTACCGTCGAGTATGCCGCGTATGAGCCGCGACGATTCGTCCGAAAGCGGCCTCGACGACGCGAATATCTTCTCCCAGTGCGTACGCGACCAGGTGTTTCCGCCGTGATAGGTATATATGTACAACCTTGGCATTATAACAGGAAAGACGAGCCCTTTCGAAAAGAGCTTCTTCACGAGAGGGGTGTCCTCGCCGACCTTGAGGTCGTCGTACTTCATTCCCTCGCGGATGAGGGAGGTCTTGCATAGGAGCCCTCCCTCCCACGGCCTCCGGTTCGAGAGGTACGCCCTCCCCCCGGCCTCGTCGAATATGAGCCACTGCATCAGTATGCACGCCGGCAGGCCCGATTGCCCGATGACGCCCATCTGGAACGCTATGCGCCCGGGGTGCGAATAATCGTCGTCGTCCCACTGGCAGAAATAATCGCCCGAGCACTTCGAAACGGCCAGGTTCCTGAGAGAGCCGAGCGTGACGCCGGGGTCGTCCGGGGCCTCGACGCCGACTATGTCCGGGTCGTCGATAGCGTCGAGTATATCCCTCGTCGGCTGATCGAAGCTCTCGTAAACTATCACGAGCTCCTTTCGGGGATAGGTCTGCCCGCGAAAGCACCCGATCGCCCTTTCGAGTAGCCGGGGCCTTCCGAGCGTTACGCACAGGCACGATACCAGAGGCGGTGTGCTCATGCAGTCGACTTCGCCCTCCCGAGCATCGCCCGCACTAGCTTGAGCCTGGTCCTGTATTCCATGTTATCCGGGGCGAGCTCGGAGGCGCGGGCGTAATGCCCCTCGCTCTCCGAAAGCCTCCCGAGCCTGAAGTAACACCCGGCCAGCGGCTCGTGCGAGAGCTCGCCGAAGATACCGGCATTATAGGCGAGAGGGCCCGTCAGCGTATCAGGGTCTATCGACAACAGCGATTCGAATATCGGAGCCGCCTCCCCGAACCGGCCCTCGCGCACGAGCGCCTTTGCCCGCGTCCATATGAAGAGGTAGTTATCCGGGAAGAGCGTAAGCGCCTCGCCCAGCAGCGGGCCGACGTCCTCTCCCCTTTCGGCTAGGAGGCATATCATCTCGTAATAAACGTGGCTGTCCTCGTGCGTCACGTTAGAAATGCCCTTCGCGCGCGTCATCCGGAGCGCCTCGGTCCACGCCCTCTCGGCCCCCCCGGCGTCGCCGAGCCCCTTCATGGCGACCCCGAGCTGCCACCTGAGATACATCCGCCCCGGGTCGTTCTCTATCTGCTTTACGAGGAGCGGGAGGTTCCGCTCGTGCTTGTGCGTGAGCTCGCCGTCGTATCCCGTGTGGATTATCGAGAACGGGCTGTCGCCTATCGCGAGCCCGTCCTCCTCGGCCGCGCTGTTCATCCCCGCGACCATCGACTCGTGTATCACTCCCTCGAACCTGATGCGCGGGTCGTTGAGGAATATCCTGTATTCCCTGTACGAGGTGTAGCCTGTTATGGGATGGAATTTTACGGTGTGCGCCGCGTATCCGGGACGCGACAGCCCGGCCTCGACCGCGGCCCTTCCGCCGGAGACGAACCTTTCGTCGGCGTCTATGTAGAGGATCCACTTCCCGCGCGAGCGCCCGATGGCCTCTTTGCGCGCGTCGGCGAAGCTGCCGTTCCAGGGGAAATCGAACACCCTGGCGTCGTATGAAAGCGCTATGTCTTTCGACGTGTCCGAGGAGCCCGTATCCACCACTACAACTTCGTCGACGACGCCCCCCAGCGACTCAAGGCATCCTTCGAGGAAATTCTCCTCGTTACGCACTATCATCGCCGCGCTTATCAGCTTGCCGCTCAATCTCTGTCACACCTTCGATAAAGTCTAACTGATTTTAAAGGATGGAAATACGGGACCGCGTGCAGGCGTCAACCGCCGGCCCTGCATTAAAAACCGGGCGGGCGTAAAGCCGTACGATGCCCGGAAAGATCGACCGTCCGGGATACACGGGCAGCCGGCTTAGGTCTCAAAATCGGGCCGCCCGCCACTTATCTCCCCGGCGTCTTAAACGCCTTCGGCGTGCGCCCCCTGCCCGCGCTCCGCCGGCTCGAACGTGTAAAAGCCGGCTTCAGGCGAGAGGGTGCTGCCGATGAGAATACCGTTCGCCCAGTAATGACCGGTATCGCCGCCGGGAAGGAGGTCGAACGTGTAGCCGCCTGTGTATGCGGCCCTTTCGACGAATACGACCGTGGACCCGTCGAGCCCGTCGCCCGGTGCGAGGTCGTCTATCGCCCTTCCGTCCGCCGTCGGGTGCATGCCCGAAACGTATAGCCCGCGCCCGTCATCGAGAACGACGCGGCAGACGACGTGCGTGTCGGGGGCGGTAACCCTCGACGCCATGACTACGGGGACCACCACGCGGTTCCCTTCGAGGTCTACGGAATAAACCGGCATGCCGGGCCTGAGATCCATGACCCTGATATCTCCGTTCGGGGCGGCTATCAGCGCGCCCGGCGTGAGACAGACAGGCAGATTACTCTGCGCATTTGCCGTCGTGAGGCTCAGCTTCTGGTTGAGCATCATCACGGACAGCACGGCGGGAACAACGAAAGCTCCCTTCGTGAGCTTCTCCAGGAACTCGCGCCTCTCGGGATTGACCTTGTCGATAAACTTCTTATCCATGCGTCCTCCATAGAGCTTATCGGATTTTTTAATCGATTATTTCGACAATAACACAGGCAATTTCTCTTGTAAAGCGGCCACCGCGCCGTCGAGATCGCCTATCCCGAGTACGTAGCAATCGGCCTCGTCGACCATCCTGCAGACGGCCGGTATCTTCATGTGGTCTTCGGTTTCCGCGAGATACGTCATCGGCATCACCCTCTCCACCATCCTGTACTTTGGGCACTCCTCTATATATGTCGCCCGGCCGTGGTTGGGTTCGAGGTGGAAAATCACGTCGATCTTCCCCGCGTCCACCTTCCATTCGAGCCCGGCGTCCGCGGGCGAGAACGAGAACATCCTCTGCCCGTAAGTCGTATCGTTCCAGGGGAGCGTTTCGAAGAGCCCCGCCATCTCGGGCAGGAGCGGCACGCTGCCCTCCTTTATATGAAACCGTCTCGGGAAGGGGAACGCCTCGCCGCCCCTTACGAGCACGAGCTCGTCGCCCGTCACCCTGAACCCGCCCAATAACAGCTTCACCATGAGCGTGCTCTTCCCCGTCCCCTTGTCGCCGACGACGATAAACCGCCGCCCTCCCCGCTCGCCGTACCCGGCGTGTATGCGGAGCGTCCCCTCGAAGCGTGAGAGCGCCTTCGCATGAAGGAGCGCCAGCAGCCTGTTGATCATGTCCATCCGGCCCGGGACGCCGTATCCCGGATGGGCGCCGTCCTCGATTATGCGGTACCCCTCCCCCTCGGGCGCGACTTCGTACGCCGTCTCGCCGAGCAGCGGGAAGCCCTCCTGCGACGCGGTATGGGTGATGAAACGAAGGGCTTCGAAAGCCCTTTCGTCGTTCGTTTCGATTGTGAATCCGGAATGTAAAAGCCGGTGATGCGCCTTGTGCTTTATTTAATCAGTTCCTCGTCGAAGAGTGTCTTGAGGCAGTCGGCGACTTCCTTTTCCGGGACCTCGGGAAGGTCGTAAGCGGTCTTCACTATATCGCCTATCTCGGCCGTGGAATTCCCGCCCGTGCACGCTTCGAGCACGAGCACGGCGGTTTTATTAAGGTAGTGCACCTTGTCTTTTTCGCTCTGGTATATGACGTACCCGTCCTCGACTTCGTTGATTTCGAGGCCCTCGGTGATCTTCGGAAATTCGTTCATTGCCCGCTCCGTCTCCACGGGCGGCGGAACCCAGGCGGCCGCCCGCAATTCTTTCAGGCATATTATCCGGAATTTCCCCTCCCATTTCAAGCGCACCACGTGTGCAGGAAATCGAAGGGGCAGCGTTACGCTATTGCCACCCGCCGTGCTTATGGTGCCCTAGCATCCGAGCGCACTATGTCGAAAACCACACATACGTGTGTGGTCAGACAAAAGTAGAAGTAGTTTGACTTTGTATTTCTCTTTTTTTATTTAAAAGACTGGATTCCCGATACAAACATTCGGGAATGACACACTTAGGAACACTGACACATCATCATATTGCAAGCCGCACTTGTCGCGGCGCCTGTCGGGGCGAAGCCTTAGCGTAGCCTGAACGCCATGCGTAGCCGGACGCGGCGCAGCAATACCCCTCCGGGCCAGCGGGCCTCGCCCGCAGGAATTCGAAGTAGCAGGGCTGTTATCATTTTCTTCGGCTGCGCTTCCGGTGCCTGTAGCATCCGAACGAGCTACGCCGAAAATCCCTTAATATTGCAAGCCGCTTGCGGCGCAGCAATACATTCCTGGGCCGTCAAAATTCGCGTTAAGAAAATCGAGCTTATGAACGTTAAAAATCCGAACAGGGGATGGGGGAGGTTGAGGATTTAGTGAAGAAGCGAAAATTTTTAGCGCAATTTTTCCCGGCCCGTGATTTTTGCTACTTTTCATCGAAAACACTTGCACCACACTTACCTGTTAGCTCAGAACTTCCCCTTCAGCAACTGGAGACCCCATGAGATGTATGTCTTCGCCTTTTCTGCTAATGCTTTTAAAAACGAGATTCTGAATATTTTGATTTGATATGCTATGGAGCCGTACTATATG
>JADLGH010000092.1 GCA_020849425.1 Candidatus Dadabacteria bacterium | reverse complement strand
GGGCCGTCAAAATTCGCGTTAAGAAAATCGAGTGCATGAGCGTTAAAAATCCGATGTGGGGCTGTGGGCCGGTGGAGGATTTAGCGAAGAAGCGATGATTTTTAGCAGAATTTTTCCCGGCCCGTGATTTTTGCTACTTTTGGTCAAGCAAAATTAGAAAGCCCTTTCTCCATATCTACCAGCTACTACAAAACGTCCCCCGCAAGGCCGCCAACCCCGCAGCCTCTACCAGCTTTCGAAGTAGCAAGGCATTGCTATAATCTCCAGCCGCGCTTCAGAGAAAACATGTCATTCCCAACGATTTCGAGCGAGCGAGGAATCGGACGCCGTTACTTTGTCTCAAGGACATTTATCTGGTACTGTTCATAACTTGCTAACTTTAGTATCGATGCCTGTATCGGGAATCCACTTCCATCTTTAATCTGTCCTTGCGAGCGAAGCGAAGCAATCTCTCTTTCCCTCCTCCTTTCCTAAAGGAGGAGCTCCGGGGATTTAATCTTTGTAGTCTGTCATTCCTGCGCTTATCGCGGCGCTTGTCGGGGCGTAGCACTGCGAAGCCTGATAGGCCGTGCCGTAGCCGGAGAGGCAGGAACCCATTTAGTTAATCCTTTGCAGTTGAATTCCTGGATTCCGAATCCGGCCCGGAATGACAGATCAGGAGCGGCTCGCGATCGTGACACCCCCCTCACGACCACGCAGGCTTCGGCAGCCCTAACGCAAAAAACAAAATAACATAAAACAGCCAATACGTTATCAGCCCGACGACGCACACCCATATCGCGTTCCATGTGCTCCTGAAATCGAGCGCCTGCCTGACGGCGACAATCATCGCCGCAAGCGTCCACACCCAGACGACGAGGAAAACTATCGCAGTCATGTGCGGCGTGATCGCAAAAGCCCTGAAGATACCCGGAGCACTAGCAAACCCGAGCACCCGCATGACTTCCCAATGGTCGCTCCTGGTCTCGGACTCGGGGAAGAGCTTCGTCCCGATGATGTATATGAGGAACGACAGCAGTATCCAGAGGACGAAGTTCGTTATCGTCCCGATCACGAGCCCCGTGTAATTCCCGACGTTATACGCGTAGAGCCCGCGAGAGAGGCTCGACAGCAGCACAACAAGGGCCGCCTGCCACATCGCCCGCCTGTCGTGCTCTATCTCCTCGTAAACGGCCGGGTCGAGAAGTAGCGCCCTTATAAGCCTCTTTATAAACACCCGCGAATATCACCTCTCCCGATAAACGAAACGTACACGAATTCCGGCGCGCCTCCGCCGGCGCGTATTAACACCTAAGATGCGTTATTCCCCGTCAGGATGCACCGGGCGTCATATCGTGCGTCCCTACGAGACCGGCAAGGACAATGCTGATAATGATATAAACGATAAACCCTATGATACAGACGCCGACCGCCCTCCACGTGCTGGTGTAATCGAGCGCCTGGCGCACGGCTATGACCATCGCGACGAACGACCACACCGCGACGGCCAGCGCGATAAAACCGCCCAGGAACGGAATAAACCCGAACACGTTAAGAACGCCCGGAGACGTCGAAAACCCGATAGTACGCATCATCTCGGGCAGGTCCGTCTTCGTCTCGGGCACAGGGAGGAGCCTGGTTCCGATTATGTACGTAAGAAAGGCCCACACGACCCATCCCAAAAGCGCCAGTATCGCGGTCGTCACGATCCCCCGCACGCCAAGCTGGCTCACGGCGCCGATTCCGGCCGCGATGCTCGAAATCAAAACCACTACGGCCGCCTGCCCGAGGGCGCTCTTGTCCGCCTCCACTTCCTCGTAAAGACTCACGTCCAGCTTGGCCGCCCTCACCATACGGTTGACTAAACTTGCCATCTCGTATCCTCCTCTATGAATTTACGGATACGCCAATAATAAATCGTTCGGGGCTTATCGTCAAAGTGAATTATACGAATCAGGCGAGCTTTCTGGGTCTCGCGGCCAGGGCCAGGCAGTCGACGAACCGGCCGACCGCCCCGGAATCGTATTCCCCCATGAGGGCTACCTGCACCCAGTTCCTTCGGACGAGGTATGCGCTCCGCCAGTTGAGGAAATAGCCCGATTTTTCGAGCTCGGGCCCGAGCTCCGAGGACAGGACCTCTCCCGGGAGGGCTATCGTTACGAGGGCCGGCGATTCGTGCCCCTCGGGGGCTACGACCCTGAGCCCCGCCCCCTGGAGACGGAGCCTCACGAACGCCGACAGCTTCTTTATCGAAGCGTAGCGGGCCTCCCACTCCTCCCCGCCGGCCAGCGCCTCGCTGAGCGCGTAGAGGAGATTCGACGACACTGTAAACGGCGGGCCCTCCGATCCTTCGTATAGCGAAAGGTCGAGATAGCGGGGGAGATTCCCTGGCGGGAGCTCGTCCCCGTCGCCCCTGAAAACGAACGAGAGCCCCGCGAACGACCTGAGCCCCTTACCGCTCGTGCCCGTCGCCATGCGTACGCCTGCGAGGTCGAGCGGCACCGTGCCTAGCGAGCTTATGCAATCGAGGCAGAGCCCGACTCCCCGCGCGGCGCATACGCTTTTCAGCATGTCGAGGTCGTTCAGAACCCCGGTCGAAGTCTCGGAGTGAACGGCCCAGAGCCACCTCGTATCCGGTGAGGCGGCGATAGCGCTTTCGATGTCGGCGCGCGAGAACGTCTCGCCCCACCCTTTCCCGAGGGTTTCGAACGAGAGCCCGGAACGCCGCGCGTGGTCCACCAGGCGCTCGCCGAATTCGCCGTTCGACAGGACGAGCCCCCGTCCTCCCACGAGCGATAGCCGCGCCGCCACAGCGTCATTGGCGAGCGTCCCCGAGCCCATGAGAATAGACGTCCGCGACGCGTTCACGAGCGCCGCGAGCCTCCGCCTCACGTCCTCGAAGGCGGCGACGAAATCGTCCGACCTGTGCGAGAGCACCTTCGCCCCCATGGCCTTCCTCACGGCCGGCGGGGCGTCCACAGGGCCGGGCAGGAAATTGAGTGGGGCCTTTCCGCCCTTCCCTTCATCCCCCCGCATCCTCGAAAGCAGCCTGGTCCCGGCCTTCATGCGGTAATACGGCTCCGGGGTTAAATACATGGGCTGGTAATAGGCCCCCTCCTTCCCGACGCGCGGGCCGAAGGGCGTGAACCCGAGGTTCTTGTACAGCTTCTCGCGCTCGACGTTGGCCGAAATAAGGGCGATATCGTACCCGCCCTCCTCGCACCACGCAGCGAGCGACGTGAACAGCCCCAGGACGATCTTCCTGTTTCTCCTGTCCTTCTTTATGGCGAGGAGCCTTATCTCGCACGCCGACCCGAACGGCGGCAAATGCGAATCGAGGTCCGGAATCTTCCTGTCGAGAGAGAACGGCCGCCTGTCCCTGACGGCGAGCATGCCGACGAGTCCGCCCGAATCGAGACATATGATGTAGGTATTTTCTTCGTTGAATTTATCGACGAGTGACCTCTCGTCGTTCCTGTCGTGCTGCGGGATTTCCTCGGCGAATGTCTCATAATTGAGCGCGTGTATCTGGTCGAACTCGCCCTTCTCGGAAGCAATTTTGAACTCTAGCCCGTCGCTCATCTCGTCACACCCGGCCTGTCACAGATAAAAAAATAACATTATACTCGGCCGAGACAACCCGCGCAGTCGGGCGGCAAAAGAAGGCGGGTATTTATGGCGGGAAAACGGCCCCGGAATTCCCCCGGTCATCCATCGCCCTGCAGGCTCACTCCAGGAATCTCTCCCTCACTTCCGGCCCCGGGATCATGCATTCGTCCTTCTTCCCGAACCACCTGTAACGGTTCCGCGCAACGAAATCATATGCCGCGTCCCTCACGAACCCGGGCACGACGATGAATGCATGCGCGAGGCTCCACAGGCCGCCCAGTCTTCTAAAGAGCCTGAGCGCGGCGTCGGATTTGGTGTACAGCCTGCCTTCGTCTACCAGTATGAACGAATCGAAATAGCCGTCCCGGACGCCGTGCTCTTCGAGAAGGGCCTTCCCGGTTTCCGACTGAAAAGGCGTGAACCTGAATACTCCCCGCCCGTCGCGCTTTATTACGAACGCCACTATAGAGCTGCAGAAATTGCACTCGCCGTCGAATATGACTACCGGATGAGGCGCATCTTCGGTCATGGGATAAAGTTTACCCGTCCACGCCGCATCGGGCCCCGCCCGGCTATACGAAACCGCGGTGGAGCGGCGTCCCGTTACTGCTGCGCCGGCTGCTGGGTCTTCGAAATGACCGGCAGGACGATGTACCAAACTCCCCCCTCCTGCATGACGGCGTCTATCGCCACCGGGGCCCTTTTCTTCTGCACAACCTCCTTTCCGTCCTCGTTCACCGTGACCTCGCGGTCGCCGATGAGGACCAGGAGGTCCGTAGGAGCTATCGGGAAGTACATCGTCGCCGGGCCGACGGCGAACGTTTGCGACGCCGCATTATAGTCCGGTATATCCTTGAGCGATTGCATGACGAATTCGGGATTGGGCGGCATTTCCATTTCAAGCCATGTTTTCAGAACCTCTTCGAGCTTTCCCGGGTCTTTCTCGTTCATATATTCGACCGACTTCGGATTGATGAGGGCAATGAGCTCCGCCTTGTTCTGCGCCTTCACGGCCGCAACCCGTTTCGAGCCGAGCTCCTGCGGGCTGGACGCGCCGCCCGCCGCGAACGAAACCCCCGCCGCGCCGAGAAGGACCGCCACCGCCACGATTACGAGCACCCCGGTTCTTGCAAAAATGTTGGATTTCAAATTACGCCTCCGGTTTGATTTATTGACTTCGGACGAATCCATCACTGCCTCAGCTTCGTGAGAAGCCTCAGGAATTCTATGTAAAGCCAGATGAGCGTTACGATAAGCCCGAACGCCCCGTACCATTCCATGTACTTCGGCGCGCCCTCGGCCGCGCCGCGCTCTATGAAGTCGAAATCGAGCACGAGGTTAAGCGCCGCTATAACGACTATGAAGAGGCTGAACAATATGCCTATCGTGCCGCCCGAGTGTATAAAAGGAACGTTAACACCGAAAAACCCGAGCCCGAGCGATACGAGGTAGACGACGAATATGCCGCCCGTCGCCGCCACGACCCCGAGCCTGAACCTTTCCGTCACCTTTATCACGCCCGACCTGTACGCGACGAGGAGCGCGAGCAAAGTGCCGAACGTAAGCGACGCCGCCTGGAACACGATGCCCTGGAACTGCGCCTCGGCTATGGCCGATATGCCGCCGATAACGACGCCCTCGATGACGGCGTAAAGGGGCGCCGTGAAAGGGGCCCACGTCTTCTTGAATATAGTCGCCATCGCGACGACGAGCCCGGCTATCACGGCGATCATTATCCAGTTGCCGACCGCCTCGGCCCCGCCCTTGTAGAATTTATCCCACACCCACGCCGCCGGCACGAGCGCCAGGACGAGCAGTATGAGCGTCTTGTTTATGGTGCCGTTTATCGTCATCCGCCCTTCGGCGGCGATGGCAGGCTGGAGATTTTGGAACGTTTTATCCCCCAGCGCGGGGTTCGAGCTTTTAATCATCTATTCCTCCGGTTTTACTCAATCAATATTAACCCAGGATATAAAAAAGTATATCGGCTATTCGCAAAAGCTCACAGACGGCCGACGGCTTCGGGAAAGGTATGGTGGAGGGGTTTTAGAGTGGGCAATCCGGCCGGAATCCGGCGTAATTAAAGGGCCGAAGCGGCTGCTGCCCCGTCTTGCGGACTATACAGCCTCCCCTGGAACGTACCCCTCTTTTCGAGCTCCGCCTCTATCGCCTGCATCACCTGTATGTGCGATTTCCCCCAGTCCGGCGCTACGAGGAGCTGCCTGGGCGTGTCCGTGAACAGCCGCTCGACGACCATCCCCGGCGAGAGCCGCTCCAGGAATTCCACGATGAAATCGATGTATTCCCCAAAGCCGAAAAGCGGGAACGGGTTCGCCCTGTACATCCTTTCGAGCGGCGTGTTCTTCACGATGTGAAGGTTATGCACCTTGAAGCAGTCGATTCCGAGTCCCGACACCTCCGCCGCCGTCGCCATCATCTCGTCCCGCGTCTCGGTCGGCATCCCCATTATCACGTGCGCCCCGATCTCGAACCCCCTCCCCTGCGACATCCGGAGCGCGTCGAGGACCGACCTGTAATCGTGCCCCCGGTTCATGAATTCGAGCGTCTTGTCGTATATCGACTCTATCCCGTACTCGACCGAGACGTAGCACTCCTTCGCCAGCCGCTCGAACATGTCGAGCTTCTCCTCGTCGATGCAGTCGGACCTCGTGCCAACCGCTATGCCGACCACTCCCTCGTACCTGAGCGCCTCCCGGTACATCCGTTCGAGCTCGTCCGCGCCGCCGTACGTGTTCGTGTACGCCTGGAAATAGACTATGAACTTCTTCGCCTTGAATCTCTTCGAGAGGTATTCCATACCGCTTGTAATCTGGTCGTGCATCGGGAACCGTGCGCGGGCGTAGGGCGGAACGAAGCTGTCGTTGTTGCAGTAAACACAGCCCCCGCGCGCAAGCGAGCCGTCCCTGTTCGGACACGTAAACCCCATGTCCACCGAGACCTTGTTCACCCGGCACCCGAACCGCTCCTTCAGATAATCGTGATAGGAGTTATATCTCGCCCTCATTCCGGGATATTATACAGGTTTTGTGTGGATGGAGAGAAACCGGCCCCTGACACACATGTGTCTCGCCCCATTGAGAAAATCACGAATCATCCGTATTTGTTATGCCGCCTTCTTCCTTCGCGTGGTCATCAGCAGCCCGATTATCCCCAGGCCGGCTGCCGTGGCTATCATTCCCCATTCGCTCATCGAAGGGGCGTGACTCTATACAGGCCGCACCTTTGTATCAGGCTCCCCTCTGCAAACCGCCGCTTCCTCTGCGCCAAGTGGCGCCCCTTCGCCCTCACCCATGGAAACCATGCCGCAGCCCCTCATGCGGTACGCATTGAACCGGGTAGACAATCGAGTTCATATAATTAGCTGTCATTGCAGCATTTTTCATCTTTTACGGCTGGCATAGCACATTCGCCGGTGCGGCGGACCAGCCAATGATGGAATTCAATATTTCATCACTAAAGAACCCATTGACATAAAATATTAAACGGGTCTATAATCATGATTGCAGAAAGGATAAGAGGTGGTACGGTCGGCGAGAAGTGGGCGAAAAGCCCGCGTGTCCGTGGAGGGCGGGCGCGTAGCCGGTTCCGTTTGTGGGTCTTATCGCAAAGCCAGGGCCGATCGCGCGGCGATCGAACCGGCGGGGAAGGACGGCACTTCCCCCTGCCCGCACTAATACAATGCCTAAACATATTAACAGAAGGGAATTTATCAAGTTGAGCGGCGCCGTCGCCGCCACGGCTTTCCTTTGGACTTCCTGCGACGGGCACAACGAGTTGATTACTCCAGGAACCGGGGCCGTGACAGTCTACCGTTTGTCACTCAGGGGAAGAAGGGGGTCGAACGCCGCGAAGATTCACAACGCCAACAAGCTGTTTGCGACTCCGGAAGCCGCCGACCGGAACAGGGCTCACCCCGGCGACAATTCGAAAATAGTATCCGTAATAATCAGCGAGAGCGATTTCAACCGTCTCTTCGACGGCGGCGCGCTCGAAGTCGCCGATCTGAGATTCTGATTCCCCGTTGCTCGAAACCGATTCAGGTTATAATCCCGAACCCGATTCAGTATCCGCTATTTGTCGTTCCTGTTTCTCCAGCGGGGGCGGGAACACACTATGAGTGAATCGAATGTGAAGTAATCTCGTCTTTGACTTTTAATCCGTCATCCTGAACTCGATTCAGGATCTCGTTTTTATCTTTGCATTTAATCCCCCTTAGAAAAAAAGGGAACAATTCCGAGCGAGCGAGAAATCGGACGCCCTGAGCCGACTGCAAGAAAGCATATCCGGTACTGCTCGGAAATACCTCAAATTAAAAGTGAGAGATCTATCTTTTAAAGCCCCCCTTGGAAAAAGGCTTGTCGCGGCGTAGCCTTGCGTAGCCGGAGGGATTTAGGGGGATTTAACGTTTTCTCACACCTTCCCCGCCGAGGGACACAGGTGGCTTATCACACACTCCCCGCACCTCGGCTTCCGTGCGAAGCACACGGTCCTCCCGTGGTCGCCGAGCGAGTTCGAGAAGAATGTCCACTTCGCCTCGGGTATGAGAGCCCGGAGGTCGAACTCTATCTTTTCGGGGTCGGTGTTGGACGTCAGCTTCAGCCTCTTGGATAAACGCATTATGTGCGTATCGACTATTATCCCCGGAATCTTGTAGAAATTCCCGAGGACAACGTTCGCCGTCTTCCGCCCGACGCCCGCCAGCTTCGTAAGCTCCTCCATCGTCGCCGGCACTTTCCCGCCGTGCTCGTCCACGAGCGCCTTCGAGCAATTCACGATAGACTTCGCCTTGGCCCTGAAAAACCCGCACGAGTGTATCTCCTCTTCGAGCTCGTCCCTGTCGGCGCGGGCGAAATCGGCCGCCGTCGGGTACTTTTTGAAGAGCCCCGGCGTAACCTCGTTCACGCGTTTGTCCGTGCACTGCGCGGACAGTATGCACCCTATCAGAAGCTCGAGCGCGCTCGTGTAATTCAGGTGGCATCTTGCGTTCGGGTACTCGGTCTCCAGGATGGAAAGTATTTCCAGGGCGCGCTTCTTCTTCGCCGCCGCGCTCTCGGTGGATATCTTCGCTCTTGTCTTGTTCAACTGCCTCACCTCAGTCAAACGGGCAAAAAAAAGGGGATATGCCGAAGCACATCCCCTCTGGTTTTCAGATTAAGCCGGGCGAATCCTCCCCGCCCTCAGTCCTTCTTCGCAGGCTCGAGCCCTTCCGTGCCCTCGAAGAAATCCTTGTTCTTGGCGGTGTACTCGCTCCACTTTTCGGGTATTTCGTC
>JADLGH010000091.1 GCA_020849425.1 Candidatus Dadabacteria bacterium | reverse complement strand
TGTGGACGCCCACGAGCAGCATCATGGCGGACGCGCCCCAGTTGTGTATGCCGCGCACGATCCGTCCGAAGGTCGTCTGGTTCGTTATGTACTGGAGGCTCTGGTACGCCTCGCCGGCGGCGGGGACGTATATGAACGCGAGCGTTACGCCCGTTGCGACCTGCAGTATGAAGGCAAAGAGTGTGGCGCTTCCGAAAACGTAAAACCACGTGGCGGTATTCGGGGGGACGGCGTGTCTGGCTATCGGCCCCACGGCCGCCGACAGACCGGTGCGGTCGTCGAGCCATGCCCACGCGCTCCTTAAAAAATCCATATTTCGCATCCCCCTTCAAGTCTCATGCGGCTCCATCTCCGGAAGTGCATTTACGCCGTCGTAACGGGTATCGGGCTCGTCAGTATCTCGACTTGCCCGTTGTTTATCCTGACGGGGTATTGGTAAAGCCCCCTCGGGGGCGGCCCCGCGGCGACGGAACCGTCCTCGTAATAAACCCCGCCGTGACACGGGCACATAAACAGCTTCGCCCCGGCTATCCACCTGACGGGGCATCCCAGGTGAGCGCAGTTAACCGAAAACGCGATAAAGTCCGACTGCCCGGCCCTTCTCAGCCACGCGGCCGTCTCGGCCGTCACCCCTGCCCACGGGAGCGGCGAGGAATCTATGAATTTGACCAGCACGGTCTCCCCCTGGGTGAAGCCCTCTGCGAGGCCGACGGGCCTCCACTCCGGGGGCGGCTTCCTGAATATGGGCTCCAGTATCGAGCCGATTATCGGAATCGCGACGAGCGCCCCGGCGACGCTGCTGAGAACGAGGCCGAGCCTGACGAAGAACTGCCTCCTCGTACATTCACTCGTTCTGGTCTTTTCGCTCATCTCTTAGATCTCCTATCCATCCTATAAGCGCCGCGACGAATAACACGAATCCTATAAAAGATAATATTACGATTGTGCTCAGTACCTCGTTGAAACCCACGGCCAGCCCCCACATCATGAACGTTATGCCGAGGGCCATTATGGCGGGCCAGTATCCCGGCGAGGGCAGCCTTTCGGGAAGAGGCCTGTGCCATCCGGGGGGTATGCCTTCGCGGCCGACTTCCCTCTCGACTTCCTCGTAGCTCTCCGGATGCCCGAGGCTCTCCGCCGCGGCCTGCCCCGGGGCCTGAAATTCGCTTCCTGAGCTCAACTCTCGTCCTCCATTTTATCTTTCCGCGCCTGATTCATTTTCGCCGTTTCATCTTCCCGTTCGGTTAAACCGTCTTGCCCCTGCCCGACAAAATTCCGCCGCCTTGCGCCGCGGCCTCGACGTCCGCTTCGGGGGATCCGTACCACTGGGCCAGCGTTATCATGCTCGCGGTAAGGTATATAAGGCACCCCGGCACCCACATCGTGAGCCCGGCTATCTGCTGATCGACGCCCGGCGTTATGCATAGATCGTTCCTCAGGTACGGCAGTATCCCGGCCGCGTCCTGGGGATTGAGATAAGCCGCGTACATCCCTGCGCCGGCGAACGTCAATAGTATTCCGAGGATAGTGCATCCGAGGCACGCCGAGGCGAGATAAAGGGTCGAGCGGAGATGCGTCAGCCTCCGCGCCTTTACCGGTGCGAACACCGGCCACCAGAATATTATTCCTACGAGCACGAAGCTCACCTGCTGCGCCGCGTAGAGCCTGTCGCTCGCTATTGCAGCGCCGTGAATGGACGGTACGTGCCAGAGCCACATCGAGCCTACCCCGAGCGTCCACGCGACGACAGGGTTACCGAGGGCTCTCATCACGGCCCCTGCGGGCCTCCACGAGAGCGCCCTTTCGGCCGCGCCTTTGGGCATCCCGAACAGTATGAAAAGCGGCACGACGAGCAGAAGCAGTATGTGCTGAATCATGTGGGCGCTAAGGAGATAATTCCGCCCGAGGTGCCCGAGCGGGGAGACGACGGCCAGCACCATGAGCGCAACCCCGGCGCCGAAGAGAGCCGTCCGGCCCCTGTCCCTGAGGCCGCCTGCCGCGATGAAGACCGCCAGGAACAAGACGGCGAGCGCTATAACGCCCGGCTCCGGCGACCATGCTTTCGTGAGGAATTCAGATATGTTCATTACGCTTCCCTCCGGAATCCCGCTCAAATCATAAAAACGCCCAGAGATATATGACCGAAAAAACCACTATCCATACGCCGTCCACGAAGTGCCAGTATAACGAAACGCATTCGACGGCGTCCGACTTCGGGCCCTTGAAATCCCCTGCGAGCGTGAGGCCGAGGAGTACCGAAAGCATTACGAGCCCGACGCACACGTGAAACCCGTGGAATCCCGTCAGCGTGAAGAACGTCGAGCCGAATACGTTACTGCTTATCGTTATTCCGCGTCCGAAGAGCCCGAACCACTCGCGCGCCTGCCCGAATATGAATACCGCGCCCAGCACTATCGTCGCGAAAAGCCAGAGCTTCAGCCCCGAGCGATTCCTGTTCTTGAGGCTCTTCCCGGCAAGCCATACGGTAAAGCTGCTGGCGAGCAGAAAGAGGCTGAATATTCCCGTTACGTAGGGGTCGAGGCTGCTTTTCGCCGTCGGGCCCGTGGTGACGGAGTTGTGAAAGTTGACGTATGCCAGGATAAGCATCAGGAAAAAGATCGACTCCGAGGCGATGAAGAACTTTATCATCATCCGGTTGTTAGCCATTTGGTCCCTCCGTCACTATCTTCGCGTCGGGCTCGTCCGGCGAGTCGGGGTGGGCGAGGTCCCAGAGCGGCCTCCTGCCCCTCACCGGCGGGACCAGCTTGAAGTTATATACGGGGGGCGGCGATGTGGTGGCCCATTCGAGCGTCCACGCCTTCCAGGGGTTGTCCCCGGCGGGCTCGCCTTTCCTGAGGCTGACTATGATGTTCCATATGAAAACCAGCACCGATAAGGCTATTATGAAAGCCCCTATGGTCGATATGAGATTCATCGACCCCCAGTAGGGCATGTCGTGATACGTGTAGGTCCTTCGCGGCATCCCCATGACGCCCAGGAAATGCTGGATGAAAAACGTCATGTTAAACCCGACTACGGTCAGCCAGAAATGCCACTTGCCGAGCGTCTCCGACATCATGCGCCCGGTGAATTTCGGGAACCAATAGTAAACCCCTGCGAATATCGCGAATAGAGAGCCGCCGAATATGGTGTAATGGAAGTGGGCGACTATAAAGTAGCTGTCCGTGACGACCCAGTCTATCGGCACTGACGCGATGGCCACGCCCGAAAGCCCGCCTACGACGAACTCTATTATAAAGGCGGTAGCGAACAGCATTGGCACGGCGAAGTTTATCCTCCCGCCCCACATCGTCGACACCCAGTTGAGCACTTTAATGCCGGTCGGTATGGCGATGAGCATGCTCGCGAGCGAGAAATAGGCGTTGGCCACGTTCCCGAGCCCGACGGCGAACATGTGGTGCGCCCAGACGCCGAGGCTTAAGAGCCCTATCGCCACCGTCGAGCCCGCCACGAACTCGTAGCCGTATATCGGCTTTCTAGAAAAGACCGGAATAACCTCGGATACGATTCCGAACGCCGGGAGTACGAGTATGTAAACCTCGGGATGCCCGAACCCCCAGAAGAAGTGCTGCCAGAGTATCGCCGATCCGCCGAACGCGGGCGTGAAGAACGTCGCGCCCAGAAGGCGGTCGAGGAGGAGCATTACGAAAGCCGAAGTGATGATCGGAATCACGAACACGAGGAGGAACGACGTCACGAGCATCATCCAGACGAACAGCGGCAATCGCCGCATCGTCATGCCGGGAGTGCGCATGGTCAGTATGGTCACGACGTTGTTAAGGCCGGATATGAGCGATCCTATGCCGGATACGAGCAGCCCGAGCGCCCAGTACGTGGGCCCGTTATTGAGAGAAAAGGGCTTTTCGCTGAGCGGGGCGTATGCGAACCAGCCGACGTCGGGCGCCCCGCTCTGTGTGAAGAAGCTGTAATAGAGCAGCACCCCGCCGAAGGCGAAAAGCCAGAAGCTGAGCGCGTTAAGCCTCGGGAACGCCATGTCCCGGGCCCCTATCATGAGCGGCACGAGGTAAACGCCCACACCTATGAGGAACGGCATGACGACGAAAAATATCATCGTCGTCCCGTGCATGGTGAAGAGCTGGTTATACATCTCGGGCGAAAGGAGCTCGCTTCCGGGCTTTGCGAGCTGCGTCCTTATCATAAGCGCTTCGAGGCCGCCTATGACGAAGTAGATCAGCGTGCCGATCAGGTACATGATGCCGATTTGCTTGTGGTCTATGGACGCGACCCAGCTGAGGAGCCCGGTGTTTTCACCGAGCCCCGGCAGGGGCTCCGTACTTTCCGGCACTATCGGTATTCTGCTACTCATCCAGCGCCTCCAGGTATGCGACTATTGCATTCACCTGTTCGTCTGTCAGCTTCATGTTCGGCATCAGCGATCCGGGCTTGTATTTCGCCGGGTTCTTGAGCCACTTGGCGATGTTGTCCGGCGTATTGGTCAAGACGCCCGCGCCTATCGTATCGCGCGTCGCAAGATACGTGAGGCTCGGCCCCACGCGCGCCGCGGCGGGGGTCCCCGCTATCGTATGGCAGTTCATGCAGGCGATCTCCTGGAATATCTTCGCTCCCTCGGCGGCGATCCCGGTGGACGGTGTTTCGGGTATCCGCGCCTGCCGGGTGAGCCACTCGGAGAACTCCTCCTCCGTCTGGGCGATCACCCGTATGCGCATGTTCGCGTGCTGCGCCCCACAGAACTCGGCGCACGCCCCGAGATAAACCCCGGGCTCTCCCGCGACTATCCACATATAATTCGGATGCCCCGGAACGAGGTCTATCTTCCTTCCGAGCTCGGGCACCCAGAAATCGTGTATGACGTCGATGGATTCGAGCCTCGCCAGGAGCTGCCTCCCCGCGGGGAGGTGAACCTCGTTCGCCGTTATAACACCGGATTCGGGGTAGACTATCTCCCACCACCACTGGTGCCCTATTATGATAATGTCGGGTTCCCTGTCGGCGCTCGGCGGATCGACGGCCCTCATCGTCGAGCACGTGAGTAAAAAGAGGACGGCTACTATCGCTACGGGTATCAGCGTCCACGTGATTTCGAGCTTGAGACTGCCGAAATCCTGATAAGGCTCGCCTTCCTCTCCGGACTTCTTCCTGAACCTTATTATAATGTAGGCGACGGCGATCACTATGATGCCGAGAATGACTACTGAAATGGCTATCGTATAATAGGTCAGGCCTGCCAATGCTTCCATTTGTGGAGAGCTTGGATTGAAGAGGCCGCCTAGGTTTTTCATGTTTGTACGAGTGAGTAAAGTTTAGAAACGACAAGCCACGCCGGACATAGCCATTATAAAGACACACGGAGGTTATTGTCAACCCCCGCTTCACTGAAAACGCTGCTGCTTTCGCGATATTTTAACTCATAACCGGATGTTAATTTGTGGTATTATCATGCATAATTATCACGCCTCGCGGGATGAAACTTGGTTTCTGTAAGCGGTCTGAATAACGCAGCTTCGTCTTCCAGATGAATAAAGTCAACATAATACTCCTTCTGATTTTATATCTGACCCCACTACCCGACATCCATCATCCCGCCTCCGCAGCCGAAAAGACGGGCAACGACAGCGAGGCTTCCGAAACCCAGCCCGAAGAAGTCGCGGTCCGCATATCGAAGGTCAGGATCAAGGGGGCGAAGGCGGTGTCCAAGCAGGACATCGAGCAGAGCATAGGCACCGAATCTCCGTCTATAAGGTTCTGGGTCAAAAAACCGGAATTCAATGAAGAGGTCCTCATCGACGACATGGTGAGGATAAAGCGCCTTTACGCGAGCCACGGCTACTACGACGCCGAGGCCACGTACGAGCTCAAGTACAACGACGACCATTCAAGGGTCGAAATAACCATCAGCATCAAGGAAGGCGAGCCCGTAATACTCACCGAGCTCAGCATCGGTTACGAAGGCGATATTACGGACGAAGTCAAAAAAGACATCGATAAGGCCACCCCGCTCAAGGTGGACAAGATATTCTCCCCCGCCGGCTACCAGCAGACCAAGGGTGCCATCGAAGAGATACTCTCGAACGAAGGGCATCCGAAGGCGGTCGTCGAGGGCGAGGCGCTCGTAAACAGGAAGGAGACATGGGCCAGGGCCAAGTTCGTTGTGAAGCCCGGGCCCGTTTATACGTTCGGTTCGGTCACGGTCACGGGCAACACCGAGGTCGAGAGCTATGTCATATCCAGGGAAGCCACATTCAAAAAGGGCGACATCTACTCGCTCCAGAAGATAAACGAGACCCAGGCCAATATCTTCCAGCTCGGGCTCTTCAGGTCCGTCGTCATCGATCCCGTATACAACGAAGAAGACCACGTCGCCGACATAAGAATAACCGTCAAGGAGAGAAAGCAGGGTTCGGTCAAGTTCGGCGTCGGGTTCGGCACCGAGGACAAGCTCAGGGCCCAGGCCATCTGGACGAAGAGGAATTTCTTCGGCGGCGGCAGGAGGCTCGAAGTCGCCGGCAAGTTCTCCTTCATAACCCAGAGACTCGAGACGAGCGTCCTTCAGCCCTACATACTGGGCAGGGATTCGCAGCTCACCGGGTCCCTCAACTTCCAGAGGGACGACGTCCCCAGCTTCGAAGGCGAGAGCTTCCTCACGGCCGCCGAGGTGCAGAAGGACTTTCACGAATACTACTCCGCCTTCGGCTCGTTCAACGTGCAGCTCTCCCGGGTCCAGCGCAGCGCGCGCAGGACCCCCGAGGAGAGGAGCCGCGAGAACTTCTTCCTCACCTATTTCAATTCGGGCCTCGAGATGGATGCGACCGACAACATCCTCAACCCGACGCGCGGGTTCGTCATCGCGGGGGGCCTCGAATCGTCGTTCCGTGCGCTGTTCTCGGACGTCAATTACTTCAAGGGCACGGTCGAGCTCAGGGGCTACAAACGGCTCATGCGGGTCATTCTGGCCTCGCGCATAACCGTCGGCGTCATACAGCCGTTCGGCTCGACGGGCACGTTCGACATACCTATATTCAAGAGGTTCTTCGCCGGCGGCAGCACCAGCATGAGAGGGTTCCCCTTCCAGAAGCTGGGCCCCCTGAGCCAGGGCGGCGATCCGCTCGGCGGCAACTCCCTTCTTGTCGGGAGCTTCGAGGCCAGGTTCCCGCTGTACGGCGAGTTCGGCGGGGTCGTGTTCCTCGATTACGGAAACGTCTATTCAGACGAATGGGAGTACGACCTTTCGAGGCTGAAATACGCGCCCGGTGTGGGGCTCAGATACGATACGATTATAGGTCCCATAAGATTGGACGTCGGCTATGCGCTCAATCCGGAGCCGGGAATAAGAAGGGTGCAATTCTTTATAAGCATAGGTCAGGCGTTCTGAGGATCAGACGCGCGAGTTGCTCGTGGGGTTGTCTAGAGGCGCCCCATCGTCGGCCGCTTCGGCTTCTTCGTTTCGGGCTTCTTTCTTCGCGAGCTCCTGCTTTGCGCCTTCTTCGTTCATTTCGAACTCTATGGAGCTTTTGAGCTCGTTCTTGGCCCTTTCGAGCTCGCGCATGCCTCTCCCGAGCGTCCTTGCGATCTTCGGGATTTCCTTCGGGCCGAGTACGAGGAGCGCTATGACCATGATTATCAATATCTCGCTGGTCCCTATGCCGAACACGATCCGTGGGCTCCTTCGCTGTGTGTGGACATGCCTTCTCCTGTAACGTGAAAGGCTACCCTATTAGCCCCGCATGTTCAATAAATCCGCGGGGGCGCACGAGGGGCGCGGAGGCCGCGCCTGCGCGGCGCTGCGGGCGTCTGCTTCGGTGCTTTTTTCGTGTCCTGTGGAATGCCGAATCTCCGGTTAACTACAGTTTTTTAACGAATGTTGTAAAATGAACTGGTAACCGAAAAATAAAGAGACGAGAGGTGGCGCATATGAAGGCAATCCGTTTTCACGAATTCGGAGAAGTGGAAGTTCTGAAATACGAAGACGTACCCGACCCGGTAATCGGAGACGACGAGGTCCTGGTGCGCGTGAAGGCGGCCGCCCTGAATCACCTCGACCTCAGGATAAGGTCCGGTAAATCCCCTCGGCCCGTGGACCTTCCTCACATAGGCGGCGTCGACATAGCCGGCGACGTGGAGGCGGTCGGCAAGAACGTCACCGACGTGAAGCCCGGGACCAAGGTCGTGATCGACCCGACGGTGAAGACCCCCAAGGGGCCGATGGTCGTCGGCGTCAACTTCTACGGCGGATTCGCCGAATACGTGAAAGTCCCCGCCGTGAACGCCGTTCCGATCCCGGACGAGGTTTCGTACGACGACGCGGCGACGCTGCCGATATGCTACGTAACGGCCTGGTACGGCCTCTTCGACAGGGGCAACATGCAAAAGGGCGAAACCGTGCTCGTTCACGCGGCGGGCAGCGGCACGGGGAGCGCGGCCGTCCAGATAGCCAAGGAGGGCGGCGCGTTCGTAATCGCCACCGCCGGGAGCGACGAGAAGCTCGAAAAGGTGAAGAAGCTCGGCGCCGACGCGACCGTCAACTACAACACGCACGATTTCGCCGAAGAGGTGAAGAGGATTACGGAAGGGAAGGGCGTAGACGTCATATTCGACCAGATCGGCGCGTCCATATGGGAGAACAACCTCAAGTCGCTCAAGATGCAGGGGAGGATACTCCTCGTGGGCGTCGTAGGCGGCGGCCAGACGACGTTTAACTTCGGCCCCGTAATCGTAAGAGACCTTTCCGTACTCGGCGTAACCGTGTTCAACGCCCCCCGGAGTAATCTCATAAACGTCATAAACCTCGTATCCCTCGGGAGGCTAAGGCCGGTGATAGACAAGCGCTTCCCGCTGTCCGAGGCCGCCTCCGCGCAGAAGCTCCTCGAAGACAGGAGCCAGTTCGGGAAGGTCGTTCTCAACCCCTGAATCTATAGCCAGAGTAAAATTTATTCGCGTGATTCGCCGCGCCTTCGGGCGCGGCGGGCTCAGTCGAGCTCTTCTTCTATTACACGGCGAAGATATTCTCCGCCCCGGGGCGGCCCTGCCGTTCTCCCGGAGAGTACCTCGAACGTTATCCTTCCTCCATCCCGCCATAGTTCTTTAAGGAATTGACCGGCCTCAGCCACCCGCCACCACTCCTCGTCGAATCTCTCCTTGAGATAGTTCGAAAGCGCGGGAGCTGCCGCAGCGCCGCGGAATAGGGATGAGTGCCGTACGGGCATGGTCAGCGGTCCGAGATAGCCGTCGGCGTCTATCCTGCAGTGAAGCGCCAAGCCCATTATTCGCGCGTAGTGTTCGGGCATGGCCGCGGTTTCGCTGTTTTTGAGGAGGTCCGCCTCGTAGATCGAAAGCCCCGCGGCGCGCCTCGCCGACATGAGGCGTCTCAGCCCGAGGAGCCTTATGAAATCCCCTCCCTCGTCTATCCGGAGATATTTCGCGAGCCACTTCGGCTCGTGTACGAGGCTCCTGAAGAGCGAGTCGAAAACGGATTCCGCCGCGGCGTCCCTGAGCCACCTGAATTCCGCGTAATCCTCTCGCTCGGTGAACATGTAAGAAAGCATCCGCCCCAGCGATCCCGGGAAATGCTCGTAGTCCCGCACGGAGCCGACGGTATATATGGAGAGCCCGGCCCTTAAAGGAGGGTCGAGCGGAATGGAGAATCCGTCCGAGATCTTGCCCGGCTTTCTCCCGCCGTCGTACGTTGTTCCGCCTTCCGGCACGATACCCAGGGCGTCCAGCATCGGCCGCAAGAAAGAAAACATGTCACGCGCGGGGAAGAGCCCCCGGAGCTCGCCGGAATTAAGAAAAAAGGCGACGTCGTGCTCCTCCGCCCGGGGGAGCTTGAGATCCATCCTCCTCGAAAGGAACCACGTAAGAAGATCCCTCGAAGCATACTCGGTATCCGAGAGAAACGCTCTGGCCTCTGCCGCAGCGTCGCCTGCTCCGGGTCCGGACATCCTTTCGGCGAGCTCTCCATAATCCCCGAACCCGAGGTCCCGGGCGGCTTCCGTGACGGCGTCGAGCTTCTTTCTGAGGAGGGCGTTCAGCTTTTCGAGCGAGGGCTTTGCCGCCTTTATGGCGAGCTCCCTTTCGCCCCGCTTCGGCTGCCTTACGAGCTCCCCCCGGAGGGATTTTAAGGAAAGCATCTTCCCGCCGGACGAGAACGTCCCCGACATGACGCCTTCGATGCCGTCCTCTACCCCGGCGCTCCGCGAAAGCGCGAACGCATGCGCGAGGAACGAAGCCGCGAGCCTCTTTCCCGCGGCGGCCTCTTCCTCCCCGGGCCCTGAGCCCCATACAGACTGAAACAGCTCCCTCTCGCCGAAGTCGGGGAATCTCCTCATGATCGCGGCGAAACCGTCCCCCGGTTTTCCCCCGCCGGAAAATTCCATGAACAGCCGCCCTGAAAGCTCCTTAAGGAAACTATTCCCGGAATTTCCCGTAAGACGCTCTAGGTATCCGCTCATACGGTTGCTCCCCCTTCCTACGCGCTTCTACGCGGCCTTCGTTTTATGACGCGGCGTCTTGATTATAAACCCTCCGGCCGCCGCGAGGTAGCAGCAGAATATCGTGAATATGAACGGGTAATGGTAGCTCCCGAGGACGTCGTGGATATAGCCCGCGAGTATCGGCCCGCCTATGGCGGCGATGGAATACGACGTCCCGAATATGCCGTATATGGTTCCGAGCGCGCCGAGCCCGTAGAATCTCCCGAGGAGAGTCGGGAATATCGGCACCCACGCGCTGTAGAAGAATCCGAAAATGAATCCGAAGAGATAATACGCCCAAATGTGATCGACCGTCAGGAGGAGGATTATAGAGCTCCCCTGCGCAAGGAAGCATATGAGTATCACCTTCCTGAATTCGAGCACTTCGGCCAGGAGTGAGGAGAGAACGGTCCTCCCGATGATGCTGCCTAGCCCTATCGCCGCCGGCGGCCCCGCCGCGGCTATGGCCGGGACGCCTATGTCTATCATGTAGTTGTAAAACTGCGTCACGATTATGAGGAACGTCGTGAAGCCGAGGAAATACATCGAGTACATCACCCAGTACGTGGGCGTCGAAAGCGTTTCCCTCACCCTCCAGTCCTTCTTCGGCGCGCCCGCGCCGGCGCCCTTTTCGATCTCCTCCGCCGAATTCCCTGGCTTCATCCCGTAGGGGAGGAGGTTCTTGTCTTCGGGGCGCGACCTTAAAACGAAGCTCGCCATCAGCACGGTGAACATCAGCCCCCCCAGGGCGAAGAGGGCGTTTCTCACCCCGAAATCGTTAATCAGCCATGCCGTAAGGGGGTTCGTTATGAGCCCGCTCAGGGGAACCCCGGTCGTTATGATTCCGATTGCCAGCGGGCGCTTCCGGACGAACCACCTGCTTACGAGCGCGACGCAGGTTATGTAAAGCACGGCGTCCCCGACGCCTACCATGAGACCGTAAGACAAATAGAGCTGCCAGCTCGTGACAGATAGCCCCGCGAATATCATTCCGAGCGCAGCAATCGACCCTCCGCCGAGGACGACCGCCCTCGGGTCGAATTTGTCTATGAGCCTTCCGGCGAGGATGAACGCCGGGGCCTGCACCAGTGACCTGAAGGAGAATATGGACGAGCCCGTTGCGCGCGAGAGCCCGAAGTCGTCGTTCAAATAGGGGAGGAATACCCCGAAAGAGTAAAGCAGCATCCCGTCTAGAATGATTATCAGGAGAGAGGCCGCGACTATATACCAGCCGTAGAATATCTTTTTACCGAACATAAGAACTACCGTTAACCCGGGAAGGGCTTCTCCCTGCTTCGTCGCTGAGCGGCTCTTCGGCCTCTTTGCCGCCGAGGCCGCAGTGGCGGGTAAGGATACCTGAAAACGGGATTAATCGAGAGTCGAGAGTCCGCCGCCGGTTCTGTGGATTTAGGGGGCGGCGGTTTTTCTACCCCTGCACCCTGCCTATTTTTTCGTTGACGGCGTTCGCCTGGCTCTCGAACTGCCCCGAGGCAAGTGCATCCTGCGCCTTTTTCAGGAGCGGCAGGTCTTCCCTGGTCCATTCGCCGGCTTCGACGACGGCCGCGATCTGCTCGACGAAGGCTTCCCTCGCCTTCTGGTTGCCCGAAGTGAGGTCCCAGTTCGAGAGATAAGCCCCGAGCACCTCTCCCGCGTCGGTTCTGTCCATATCGGCCGGTATCTTCCCGCTTCCGATCCCAACCCATTTTATGGCCGCCTGACCGGAACCCGACGGGGGTTCGGCGAAATAAACGAGGAGCCTCGTATCCGAGGCCGCCTTGGGCTCGGAATAAGTCGCCCCGAGTATGAGGGGGATCAGATCGGGGGAGAACGGCCCAATTTCGCGTAGGGTCTTTCTCGCCGTCATCCTCACGTAGTCCTTGTTCGCATAGAGCGCACGGGCCACTGTCCCGGTCTCTCCCGATGCGGCATGGCCCATGCCGCCCAGGGATTCAAGTGCAGTGATCAGAGGCGTTATTTCCGTGCGGTTGGCGTCGTCGAGGCTCTCTATGTAGGACGCGAGGCGGGGCGCCTCTGAAGCCGCATCGGGGCCTATCTCGCCGAGGGCCACGGCCGCCAGGTTGCGAACTTCCGGTTTTTCGTCTTCCAGCATCGGCGCTATTCTCTCCGCCCTTATCTTCGGATGCCCGCCGAGACGCGCTATCGCTCCGACGGCGGCGAGCCTGATCCGGGCGGATTCGTCTTTCAGCAGCCCCGAAAGCGTATCCAGGAGCTCTTTCGAGCCCGATCCGGTCTTTCCAAGGGCGCTTGCGGCCTCGGCCCTGACCTCTACATCCTCGTCTTTAAGACATTCGAGCATCCTGCCGGTTTCGCCGTCTGCAAACTTTCCCATGCCGCCGAGCGCTTTCAGGCCGATAATCCGTATGGCCGGATTCGGGTCATTCAAGAGCTCCGCAACCTGCGGAGCGTATTTCCTCGACGGCGCGCCCATTTCGCTGAAGATATATAAAACCGTGCTTCTCTGCTTGGGGTTTCTGTTCTTAAGAATGGCTACCAGCTCGGACGCCTGTCCGCCTAGCTCGTCTCCCATCCCGGCGAGCACCGTCGCCGCGGTCACCTGCGATTTTCTATCCGGGCTCTCCAGCATGCTTACTATTACGCCCGCAGAATCCCCCAGGGGCACACCCATATCGCCCAGCGTGGACAGTGCTTCACTGCCCACAGTCGTATTCTTGTCCGTGACAAGCTTCTTTATCTGCCCGGCCTCGCTCTTTCCCGCATCCCCCATTTTCCCGAGGGTCTTGATAGCCGACAGTCTGACCCTGGGGGAATCGTCCTTCAGAAGCTCTGCTATATCCGGCGCGTACTCCCGGGCGTTCTTCCCGATATCCCCGAGAGCCGTCATCGTGCCGATTCTGGTCTGCGGGTTGGCGCTCCGAAGGTATCGTGCTATGAGACTCGCCGTGCCGCTCTTCGCCTTTCCTATCGACCCGAGCGCCTTGACGGCGGATCCGCGTAAAGTCGAATTCTTCGATTCGAGGAACCCGGCAACCTGCATCGTTTGCTCATCCGTAATGTCGCCGATCCTGCCCAGCGCCTTTATGGCCTGGAGAACCGTATTCGAGTTCTTGTCCTTGAGGAGCTTCGCTATATCTCCGGCGTAGGGCTTTGACGATGAACCGAAGTCGCCGAGCGCCGCCGCCCCGCCCGCCCTTACGAACGAGGTCCCGCTGCCGAGCATCTTCGCAATCTCTGCCGAGTGCTTGAGTCCCTCGGGGCCCATCTTCCCGAGAACGCTCATGCCTGTAACTTTTTCTTCCGGGCTTCCCTTCCGCATCATGTCGAGTGCGGCGGGGACTATCATATCCGCATACTCGCGGTTCCGGGAAAGTATCTGGATCGCCTTGGCCCTGACGAGCCCGTCCTTGTCGCCGAGGAGCTTTATTACTACGGGTATCTGGCTGCGCTGGAGCCTGCCCATTCCGGCAAGCGCCGTGACCGCCGGGTACCTAAGGGACTTGTCTTCGTTCTCCTTAAGGCTCACGATGACCTCGGGGGCGAATTTTGCCGAGGAAGCGCCCATTTTGCCGACTGCGCCGAGGGCGGTTTTCCTCATTGCCGGGTTCTCGTCCGTCAGAAGCGCCGCAAGGCCCGGGATGTTGTCCGGGTCGCCTGTTCCCGCAAGCTCGGAGACTGCCTTCTCCCTTACCTTCTCGTCAGGGTCCGAAAGGGCTCTTTTCAGCCCCTCTATCTCCCATTCCGCAAGCGGTTTCTTTTCGCTCCCCATGGAAAGGGAAAGAATCTTCTCCGCGGCCCCGACGGAAAGGGGGTTAAGTAACAACAGTGCGGCCGTGCATACGAGCAAAAGCGGCAGAATCCGGTGCCGTGTGAATGCTGCGGCGCTTCTTTGGCCGAAATTACACTCTGGGACGCTCATCTCTCCTCCATCTGGACGGTGCGTGATTAAAAGCGGGCGGATTCAGGAATAATCGTGTCCGGATTTCCCCGGATGTTTTTGTGCCTTCAAGGATGATCTTATCCCCAAAACTCCTTCGCTACCTGACGCCGGACCGTGAAAAGTCCATCCAGAAAAGGGTATCCTATCTCTTTCTCCAGTCAAACAATTTAATTCGGCCCGTCGGCGTCTTCGGCGCGGCGCGGTAATTTCCTCTTCCTTACCGTTTATCCAGGCCGGATATTCGAGTATTATGTTTGTGGGGTACGGACGGGGTTCCAGGGATATCAGCAAATGGAGGTTTAGAACCATTGGATGCTTCCGATACAAAAGGCATGTTAGGTGTAGTTAAGGACGGTATTTCCAGGGGGCTCAGGGTCGTTAATATAAGGTCCAGGGAAGCCTACGATACGCTCAAAATAAAAAATAAAATGAGAGAGCTCGGCACCAGGCGCCGGAACGCGATGCTCGACATGGGGAATTCCATCTACAGGTCGTACAAGCACAAGGGGCAGATAAGCATAGACGTCGCGCGTGAAAAATGCGAGGGCATCGAAAGGATAGACGCCGAGATCGTGTCCTGCGAAGAGGAGCTCGATCTTATACACTCGAACGCACAAAAAGCACTCGGCAGCCTCAAGGCGCTTTCCGGCCCGGACAACGGACAGGAAGAGACGAAAACCGAGTGAGTCCGCCGCCGCACGCTTCTGAAAGCGGCCTCTAACATTCAAATATTATTGAAATATTGACATTGAGACCAACCGGCTTTAGATTTGGTCCAGTTAGGGTTTTGACCCCTTAACCGAAAAGGCAAACCATCCGAAAGGGTGGGACGCAAAGCTTCGGGCCTGGGTGTGCCGCAAAGGCTGCCCTGGCGGCCGGGCTGCCGAAGTTGGGATAAGACAGCGTCCTTATACCGTCAGGGGGCACGCGGTGACGGCGTCCGGCATGTCCCTCTTTGGGTATCCGGGAATTATTCCCGGTCATTTTAATACCGGGCCGGTTCGGGAATCGTTTAATTTCCGGTCCACCGGGCCCTGAATACGGTTTGAGGACGGGATATGCCTGGCACTGGCTTTAAAGGCCTTCTTGCGGCCGCGGATTGGAAGAAATATCTCTCCGGGGAGAGCGGATTTAAATGCCTCGTCGCGGGCCCCGGCGCTTTAGCCCGCGAGATCGGGGCTGCGCTCGGGGCTCCACTTTCCCGTCTCGGAGTCGCTCCGGCGCTTCACTTCGATTCGGATCCTCTGTACAGCTTCGAAACACTCTCGGGAGAGTCCTTCATGGTCGTCGTATTCTTCGGAGACGACGACCGCGAGGCGTCATTCTACAAATACGGTTATTCGAAAGGCTCGGGCAAGACTGTCCTTGCGTTCTCCGCGGGCAAAGAACCGGAACGCAGCGGGGAAGGCAAAGCCGTCCCGCCCCTCTCCGGCGGTTTTTTCTCCGGACACCTCGATGAAAGGT
>JADLGH010000090.1 GCA_020849425.1 Candidatus Dadabacteria bacterium | reverse complement strand
TCGAGCAGGCGCGCCTCGTCATCAACTACACGATCCCCAACTACCAGTCCGACGCACCGGATTATTATAAAACCCTCGGCGTAGACCGCGAGGCCACGGAAGAAGAGATCAGGCGGAACTGGATCGAGCTCATGAAGTCGAACCACCCCGACCTTGCCGGGGCCGAAGCCGCCGAAACGGCAAAGCGCATAAACGAGGCGTACGGCGTCCTCGGCAATCCTGAAAAGCGCGAGTCGTACGACCGCAAATTCCTCCCGCCCGTGCCCGTTCTGGTGCCCACGTTCGACCTCCAGAAGAATGTTTACATAGGCGCGCCGATTGTCGTCGTGATACTCATAGCCCTCATATACGCGGCGGGCTCGGGGCTCATATTCAAATCGCAGGAAGAAAAAGAGCAGATGGCGAGGGTGATAGAGCAGCCCTCTCTCCCCAACCACGTCTACAGGGGCGATACGCTGGCCGAGCGCGCCGAAAAGCTCGAACAGTCCGTAAAAATCGAGGAGGAAGTGATTGACTACGACCTGCTGTCCTCAGGCGAAGAGATGGACGAACGAGTCCCGCTTGCAGCAGCCGAAAAGAACCCCCCCGAGGCCGCGCCTGAAAAACCCGCCGAAAAGATTGCCGAAGCCGAATCCGAAGAGGCGGAGCCGGCGGGCGAGATAATCGCCGCCGCTCCCGGGGCCGGCAATCCCGCACAGGGCGAGGCGATGGTCCCGATCGTGAACCTCCCGGAATCGAGGGTCTCTCCCGAAATAGTCGGGGGAATCGCGGTCGCGGAAGCTACCGACGCCCCGGCGCCTACGGAAATCCCGCACAGGGCCGAGCCTGAAAGCCGGGCGGAAATAGCGGACGCCGAAAAGAAAGAGACAGCCCCGGCGGAAGAAGTGAAGGTCGCCGAGGCTACGGACGCACCCGCGCCCACCGAAATCCCTCGCCGCGCCGTCGAGCCCGAAAAGCCCGCCGAGCTGGCCGCCGCGCCGGAGCCCGAAAAGGCCCCGGAAAAACAGGCGGAGGCCAAACCCAGGCTCGAAGACGGCAAGTACTACACCGTATCGAGCGGCGATTCTCTCTGGACGATAGCCAGGAAGTTCGACACGACTACAGACAAGATCAAGAGGCTTAACAACCTCGACGAAAGCAAGATTAACATCGGCGACAGGCTGGTGGTGTCCGGCGAGCCCCCGCCCGTGACGGCGAAGGCGAAAGCGCCCGAAACCGCGGCGGTAAAGGCCGGGCCCGTAAAATCCGCGCCTGCAAAGGAGATAAAAACGGCAGCCCGGCAGGCCGAGCCCGTAACGCCGCAGGTCAAGGATGCGCCGGCCGACGTTTTCGATCCGGGGCCTTCGACTACTTCTATGGCGCACGGCAACACTGTCGCGCACCGGCCCGAGCCCGTACAGGTGGTCGCCCCCGACAAGAGCACACTCTATGGTTTCGTAACGGAATACATTACGGCCTACAGGGGTAAGGACCTCCCGAGGCTGAAAACGATGTTCTCGTCGGGCGCCGTCGAGAACGGCGTCGATCTCCCGACAGTAATGAAGAAATACGACTCCAGCTTCAGCTCGATCGACATACTCAACTACGACGTCAAGGTCAAAAGGGCGCTCGTTCAGAACGATTTTGGCTTCGTTAGGGGCGACTTCTTCGTAACCTACAAGGACGCGCGCACGGGGGCGCTCAAGAGCTCGAAGGGCAACATCAACTGGAAGCTCGCCTGGAAGGACGCGGGCTGGAAGATATTAGAGCTCAATTACAGGATAGAAACCTCGGGCGGAGCCGACGGATAACGTAATCCGCCGGGCCTGCTTCCGGAGCGGCCTTGCCGCTTCGAGTGTCGAATTTTTAGCCGACCGGAATCACAATTGCTTTTAAACGTGACGAAAGGACTGTATTCTTTTCCCTTCGAAAAGAAATCGGACAGGCACGCTTTCAAGCCGTAAAGCCGCATATATTTTCCCCGTACGCCTGACAAGGAGATGTGATGGCTCAGAATAAAAAGGACAACTCCACCGAGGGCCCGTTCCGAAGGGCCTGGAACTGGTGGAAAAAAATCGCCCGCAAGATAGGCGATTTTAACGCAAGGGTTATTCTCACACTGTTTTATCTTGTCCCGCTCCTTCCGTTCGCCCTCGCCGTCAAGGCATTCACGGACCCGCTACAGATGAAGAAAAAAGTGCGCCACGGCTGGCATGTCAAAGAGGAGAAGGAAGGCGTTACACCCCTAGAAAGGGCGCAGAAACAATTCTGACGCCAGAGCCGGGCGCTCGCCCGGTATCCATTCCCGGAGGCCGGAATATAATATGAACATACTCGGTATATCCTGCTATTTTCACGACGCGGCGGCTGCCCTTTTTAAAGACGGCGTCCTCGTCGCCGCGGCTGAGGAAGAGCGCTTCACACGCATAAAGCACGATTTCGAATTCCCCGAAAAAGCGATAGAGTTCTGTCTCGAGACGGGCGGCATCGAAGCGGCCGACGTCGATTACGTCATGTTCTTCGAGAAGCCGTTCGTAAAATTCGAAAGGCTACTTCTCTGCACGATGCAGACGTTCCCCCGCTCGATGAAGCTGTTCCGCGAGGCCATGGTCACGTGGCTCGGCGACAAGCTCTGGGTGAAGCATCTCCTCCTCGGGAAGCTCGGCATCCCCCACGAGAAGATACTCTTCAGCGAGCACCATCTCTCCCACGCCGCAAGCGCCTTCTTCTGCTCGCCCTACGAAGAGGCCGCGATCCTCACGGTGGACGGCGTCGGCGAATGGACCACGGCGGCGCTCGGCGTCGGCAAGGGGACCGACCTCAGGCTCATAAAGGAAATAAGGTTCCCGCACTCGCTCGGCCTCCTCTACAGCGCGTTTACGGCCTTCCTCGGGTTCGAGGTGAACGAGGGCGAGTACAAGGTCATGGGCATGGCCCCGTTCGGAAGGCCGCTCTACGTGGACAAGGTCTACGAGCTCATCCACGTGGACGACGACGGCGGCTTCGAGCTCGACATGGATTATTTCTCGTTCCACTATTCCTCCGAGAAAACGTTCAACAAGAAGTTCGAAAAACTCTTCGGCACGCCGCGCGACCCGAAGGCCCATTTCTTCACCCCCGGGAGCGGCTACCCGTCCTACTTCGGCGAAAAGCCCGCCAACTTCGACGAGGTCGGCAAGCAGAACCAGTACTACGCCGACATCGCCGCGAGCATACAGGTCGTCGTCGAAGAGATAATGATCAAGATGGCCAATTACGCCTACAGGGAAACGGGCATGAAGAACCTCTGCATGGCGGGCGGCGTCGCGCTTAACAGCGTCGCCAACAGGAAGATACTGGCACAGACGCCCTTCGAGGGGATCTACATACAGCCCGCGGCGGGCGACGGCGGTGCGGCCATAGGCGCGGCGCTCTACGGATACCACACCCTCCTCGGCAATCCGCGCAAGTTCGTCATGGAGCACGCCTACTGGGGGCAGGAGCACTCGGCCGCCGACACCGAGGAATTTTTAAAGGAGAGCAACATCCCCTACGAGCGCATCGAGGACGACGAAAAGCTCATCGAGCGCGTCGCGTCCCTTCTCGCGGACGGCAAGGTCGTCGGCTGGCACCAGGGGCGTTTCGAATGGGGCCCGCGCGCGCTCGGGAACCGCAGCATCCTCGCCAACCCCGGAAGGCACGACATGAAGGACATCGTCAACGTGAAGATAAAATTCAGGGAGCCGTTCCGCCCGTTCGCGCCTTCGGTCCTCGAGGAAAGGGCGCACGAGTACTTTGACTTGGAGCACCCCGAAAAGCACTACCCGGCACGCTTCATGCTCTACGTGACGAACGTCTACGAGGACAAGCGCGACAAGCTCCCCGCGATTACGCACGTCGACGGCACGGGCAGGCTCCAGACTGTAAAAAAGGAGCTCAATCCGAAATACTACAGCCTTATAGAGGCCGTCGGCGACGCCACGGGAACGCCGGTCGTCCTGAACACGTCCTTTAACCTAAAGGGCGAGCCCATAGTGAACACGCCGGCCGAGGCCTACAGCTCCTTCAGCAAGAGCGGCATGGACGCCCTCGTGCTCGGGAATTACCTCGTCGTGAAGAAGGACTCCGACAAGGAGCAGTGACCGCCTTCACGGATATGCCGGCCGCGTGTTTCGATTCCCTCTCCCGCGCCTGGAGAGAGGGCAAGGTGAGGGGGTACCGCTATTCTGTCTTTGCGAGGGAGCGCCTTCCGCGACCGCGGCAATCTTCTTTAATCCATCATCCTGAACCATGTCCCGGACTAGATCCGGGATCTATTCAGTATCTCGTTTTTAATGCTGTCATCTCGAACAACGATTCCGAGCGAGTGAGGAATCTCCACATTTCTGTCATTCCTGCGCAGGCAGGAACCCATTCAGTTTTCCGCAAGCAATCCATCAAGGGTTTTTGTTATTTCAAGCGTACGTGAGAAATCTCTTTTCCGGCCCTCCCGGCCCCGAATCCTACCTTCAAAACTCCCTATACCCCTTTCCCGATTTACATGTATACTGTTACAAAATCTCACACGGGGATGAAAATATGTCCTTTTTGAAAGGCCTTACGAACAGGATGGGTATCGCGGGCGAGCTGCTCCAGTTCTTCATACAGAACAAGTGGTGGTGGATCACCCCAATGCTCCTCATCCTGCTTCTGTTCGGATTGCTGATAGTCGTCGCACAGAGCTCCGCCGTAGCTCCGTTCATATACACCCTTTTTTAACGGCGGGGGTGGCGGGACTTCGGATGCATGGGGCCCCGGCATCATGCGGACGGGTTCCGTCCGTTGCCGCCGTACGGGCCCGGCTCGCCCGGCGTCCGGGACTGGAGGAGGCGCTTTCCCCGGGGCAGCATGCGGGCGCTTTTGACCTTTCCGAAATTTCACATAAACTCATTAGCCAAAAATCCGCCCTCAGGGGGGATTTCAGTTATAGCCAAGGAGGTTTTTATTTTAATGGAGAGATTCATAATCCCCCACGATCACGAAATAACCAAGGAAGACAGGCGGAACCTGAACGGCCACGGCTCGGTCATACTCTGGTTCACCGGGCTCCCGAGCTCCGGCAAATCGACGCTGGCGAACGAGATCGAAAAGAAGCTCATATCCACGGGCGCGAGGACGTTCATCCTCGACGGCGATAACGTAAGGATGGGGCTCTGCAAGGACCTCGGCTTCTCCGAGGAAGACAGGGCCGAGAACATCCGCCGCATAGGCGAGGTGTCCAAGCTCTTCGTTCACGCCGGCATGATAGTGCTTTCGGCCTTCGTCTCCCCGTACAGGCGCGACAGGGACGCCGTAAGGGCGCTCGTCGATGACGGCGAGTTCATAGAGGTATACGTCGACGCGCCGCTCGAAGTCTGCGAGGGCAGGGACGTAAAAGGGCTTTACAAGAAGGCCCGCGAGGGCGTCATAAAGGGCTTCACGGGCATCGACGACCCCTACGAGGCACCGCTCGATCCCGAGATCACGATAAAGACGGCCGAGACCGGCCTCGACGAAGGCGCCGAAATCGTTATATCCTATCTCAGGGACAGGAACGTGCTTAAGGGCTGAGACCAAACCGCTGAACAGACCCGACACTGGAATAAAACGTATGGGTAAAAGGATACTTGTGACGGGAGGGGCCGGGTTCATCGGCTCCCACCTCTGCGACAGGCTCCTCTCGGAAGGCAACGAGGTCATCTGCGTCGATAATTTCTTCACGGGCCGGAAGGACAACATCAAGCACCTCCTGCCGAACCCGGCGTTCGAGGTCATTCGTCACGACATCTGCTTCCCTCTCTACGTCGAGGTGGACGAGATATACAACCTCGCCTGTCCCGCGTCCCCCGTCCACTACCAGTACGACCCTGTGCAGACGACCAAGGTCAACGTCTCGGGCTCGATAAACATGCTCGGCCTCGCCAAGCGTCTTCGGATAAAGATTTTCCAGGCCTCGACGAGCGAGGTCTACGGCGACCCGGCCGTTCATCCCCAGCCCGAATGGTACTGGGGCAACGTGAACCCCATCGGCCCGCGCGCGTGCTACGACGAGGGCAAGCGCTGCGCCGAGACGCTCTTTTTCGACTACTACCGCCAGCACGGGATGGACATAAAGGTCCTCAGGATTTTCAACACGTACGGGCCGCGCATGCTTGCCGACGACGGCAGGGTGGTGAGCAACATCATCGTGCAGGCCCTCCGCGGCGAGGACGTCACGATCTACGGCGACGGCTCGCAGACGCGCTCCTTTTGCTACGTAGACGACACCGTCGAGGCCATGGTGAGGATGATGGCGACGGAGAAGGGCTTCACGGGGCCCGTCAACGCCGGCAACCCGGACGAGGTCACGATACGCCGGCTCGCCGAGAAGGTCATAAGCCTCACGGGCTCGCGGTCCAGGATCGTCTCCTGCGACCTCCCTCATGACGACCCCAAGCGCAGAAAGCCCGACATCACGCTGGCCGTGGAAAAGCTCGGCTGGAAGCCCGCGCTCGGGCTCGACGAGGGACTCGGGCGCACCATAGACTATTTCAAAAAGTCGCTCGGCGCGGATTAGCCTTTTACGCCGGCCCGGTTATCATATAAAAGAAGCTTCAAAGCCCCGTGTTTACGGCGCCCGGGGGCGAAAATTGCTCTTGACTTTGCTTCGCCGGTTGTATTATCATTAAAATAGCAGTTTTAGGACCGTAGACTAACTAAATGTCTGATATTACAGCAAAAAATAAATCCAAAGATACCCAAATATCAACCCTCCTGAGAGAAATCGCCGAAAAGGCCAGAAACGCCTCGCAAAAGCTCGCAAGAACGGGCACCAAGGCCCGCAACGCCGCCCTTTTGGGTATGGCCGACGGGCTCGTCGATAACGCCCCGTATATACTCGAAGAAAATGCAAAGGACCTTGCCGACGCCGGGGCCAAACGGCTTTCCGGGGCAATGACGGACAGGCTCGGGCTCGACGACGCGAGGATAGAAAAGATAGCCCTCGGCCTCCGCGAGGTCGCGGCCCTTCCCGACCCCGTCGGCGAAGTCGTCCGCATGTGGCGCCGCCCTAACGGGCTCCAGGTCGGGCGCATGCGCATCCCTCTCGGGGTAATAGCGATAATCTACGAATCGAGGCCCAACGTCACTGCCGACGCGGCCGGGCTCTGCGTAAAATCGGGCAACGCCGTCATACTTCGCGGCGGCTCCGAAACCATCCGCACCAATATTGCGATAGGCGAGGTCCTCAGGCGCGCGGCCCGCGAGGCCGGCATACCCGAGGACTCCGTACAGATCATCCCCGTGACCGACCGCGACGCGGTTTTGGAAATGCTCGGGCTCGAAGAATACATAGACCTCGTCATCCCCCGGGGGGGCGAGGGGCTCATAAGGTTCGTCGCGGAGAATTCCCGGATACCGGTGCTCAAGCACTATAAAGGCGTCTGCCACATATTCGTAGACGCAAGCGCCGACGAAGACATGGCGGAAAGCGTATGCTTAAACGCCAAGGTCTCCCGCCCGGCCGTGTGTAACGCCCTCGAAACCCTCCTCGTACACGAAAAGATCGCGCCGGATTTTCTGCCGCGAATGGCCCGTGCATACGAAGCGGCGGGGGTGGAGCTAAGGGGCTGCGCGGCGACGAAATCGATAGTACCCGGGGTCAAGGAAGCGACCGAGGCCGACTGGTACGAAGAGTATCTCGACCTCATCCTCAGCGTCAAAGTCGTCTCCGGCCTCGAAGAAGCCATAGCTCACATCGAAAAATACGGCTCAATGCACACCGAATCAATAATCACCCAGGATTACGGCAACGCGCGCGCGTTCGTCGACGGCGTCAATTCCTCCGCCGTCATGGTGAACGCTTCCACGCGTTTCGCGGACGGGTTCGAGCTCGGTTTAGGCGCCGAGATAGGCATCAGCACGTCCCGCCTTCACGCATTCGGACCAATGGGCCTCGAGGAGCTGACCACGACCAAGTTCATTGTATTCGGCGAAGGTCAGGTCAGAGAGTAGTACCCATCTTAATAGAGGAGGATGGCAAGATGCGACAGGCAAGATTGAAGAGTAAATCCCTTACTGTGTCCGATCTCCCGAAATCGAGGGTAGGCTCCGTTTCCAAGAAGAAGGAAAAGGGCGCGGAAAAGTTCGAGGACTCGGCCGCGTTCGAGGCGTACACCGAAGACGCGGACTCCTCGCAGCAGGAAGAATTCCTGCTCGAGCTCGACGAGAAGGTGCTGGAGGACATATCCGAGGCCGAAATGGATCTGAAGGACGAAGATCCCGAGGAAGACGATTCGGGCGAAGAGGGCGGAAAGCAGTTCACCCCCGACGAAGAATTCAGGCTCCTCCAGGTTTATTTCAAGGAGATGGGCATGGAGCCGCTCCTCACCCCCAAGGAAGAGATAGAGGTCTCCGCCAAGATAAAACGCTGCGAGGCGCGGGCGGCCGAGGTCAAGACGGTGCTCGACGTGCTCTTCCAGAAGAAGCTCGAAAAAACGCTCGGCAGGAGCGTCCGGAACGCCGAGGGCCTTAAGGCCGGAATATCCTCGAACGACCCCAAGGCCGTCAAGAATCTCCGGCTGCGCGTCCGGAAGCTCGACGGCGACGCTGCGAGGAAGAGTATAAAACGCTCGACGACCCTTTCGAAGGCCTATCTCCTTCGCGCGAGGCGCTTCAAGGAAAGGTTCATAAAGGCCAACCTCCGGCTCGTCGTCAGCATCGCCAAGCGCTACATGAGCCGCGGGCTCCCGCTTCCGGACCTTATCCAGGAAGGCAACGTCGGCCTCATGCGCGCCGTCGAAAGGTTTGACCACACGAAAGGCTACAAGTTCTCGACGTACGCCTCGTGGTGGATCCACCAGGCTATATCGCGCTCCCTCCTCGACCAGACGAGGACGATACGCGTCCCCGTCTACGTCCTGGAGCAGGCGACCAAGGTCCACAGGGTGAGCTCCGCCATGAATAAAGAGATGGGCAGAAAGCCCCTCCCCGAGGAGATATCCCGGAAGACCGGCATCTCGGTCGAGGGCGTAAAGCGCGTCCTCGAGGCCACCAAAGAAGTCGTCCAGCTCGACTCGCCCGTCCTCGACGGCGAGAAATCGACGCTCCTCGACTTCATCCCCGACGACGTAACCGGCACCCCGGACTACGCCGTCGCCAAGGCGACCCTCACCACCAAGATCAAGGACGCCCTCTCGACGCTCACGCCAAGAGAGGAGCAGATACTCAAGATGAGGTTCGGGATAGGGTTCGAGGCGACGTTCACTCTCGACGAGATAGGCAAGCACTTCAGGTTGACGAGGGAGCGCATAAGGCAGATCGAAAAACGCGCGCTCGAAAAGCTCGAAGGCTCGGACGTGGGGGCGATTCTTAAAAGCTTTATCGAGTAGGGCGAATGCTGCTCGGACTCACGCTCAGGAACTTTACCATCATAGACGACATATCCGTCTCGTTCGGCCCCGGTCTCAATATCATCACCGGCGAAACGGGGGCGGGTAAGTCCGTCATCATAGACGCGCTCGGCATAATCCTCGGCGGGAAGGCCTCGGCCGGGGACATTAAAACCGGCAAGGACGAGGCTCACCTCGAAGCACTTTTCGAAGTCGGGCCGGATAGCGAGGCGTCGGCCGCGCTCGAGGCCGCCGGCGTGGACACGTCCGGGGGCGAGCTCCTCGTAAAGCGCATCATTACGCGCAAGGGGAGGCCCCGCTCTTTTATCAACGGCGGCATCGCGACGCTACGCATGGTCGAGGACGCGGCCTCGGGTCTCGTAGACATATTCGGCCAGCACGAGCACCAGGCGCTCCTTAAGGAAGAGAACCACCTCCGGGTCGTAGACGAGGCCGGGGGCCTCGGCGATCTCGCGGCGGGCGTAAAAGAGCTCTACCGCAGGTACAGGTCCCTCGAATCCGGGATCGCGAAGCTCTCCGAAGACGAGAAAACCCTCGCGCAGCGCGAAGACTTCCTCAGGTTCCAGTGCTCGGAAATAGACGACGCGCTCCTAAGGGAGGGCGAGGACGCCGAGCTCGAAGATGAAAAGAAGAGGCTCTTAAACGCCGAACGGCTTTTGTCGTCGGCGGACGGGGCCTACGGCAAAATATACGAGAGCGAGGGCTCCATACTCGGCTCGCTCGCCAGGATATCGTCAGACCTCGGCGACGCCTCGCGTATAGACCCGTCCCTCTCGGCCCCGGCCGAGGCGGTCGAGAACGCGGTCATACAGCTCGAAGACGCCGCCGCCGGTCTCAGGGACTACGTCTCGGGCCTCGAATTCCCCGAGGGCCGGCTCGAGGTCGTCGAGGACAGGCTCCAGGAAATCGGCTCGCTCAAGAGAAAGTACGGCGACACGATAGAGGATATACTCGGGAAAAGGCGGGAGCTCGGGGCCGAGCTCGGGCGCACGGCCAACTTCGAGGAAGAGCTCTCGCGGCTCCGGGCCGAGTCGGCGTCCGTGAAAAAGGAGCTCGACGAGCTGGCGCGTAACCTCTCGGCGAAACGGAAGGAGGCCGCCTCCGGGCTCGCGAAGACGGTCGAAAAAGGGCTCGGGGAGGTCGGCATAAAGAGCGCCCGTTTCTCAATGTCCTTTGCGGAAAAGCCCGTCTCGGAAGACGGCGCAGATTCGGCGGCGTTCATGTTCTCGGCCAATCCGGACGAGGAGCTAAAGCCGCTCGTCAAAGTCGCCTCCGGGGGAGAGCTCTCCCGCATAATGCTCGTCCTCCGCGAAGCCGCCTCCGGGTCGGGTGGCGGCTCCGTCGTGATATTCGACGAGGCCGACTCCGGCGTCGGCGGCGCCGTCGCCGAGACGGTCGGCAGGAAGATACGCGCCCTCTCGCGGCGGACGCAGGTGATATGCATCACGCACCTCCCCCAGGTCGCCAAGTTCGCCGACTCGCACCTTGCAGTCACGAAGTCCGTCGAGGGCGGGAAGACGAGGGTCGTCATAAGCGCGCTCGGGCGGGAGGAGCGCGTAAAGGAGCTGGCCCGCATGATAGGCGGCGTCAACATCACTCAAAAAACCCTCGACGCCGCACACGAAATGCTGGGCGGGTGAGCGGCGTCTCCGGTTCATACGCGGGCGCTTTCTTCACCATAAGAGACGCCGCCCGGTCGGCCTGAATAATTCGCCTGATAGAATAACTTGATAAAGTCCGTCGAGAGAAAACAATGATAGAAGCTTATCTCACAACCCAGAACCTCGCGGTATTCGGCGCGGGCCTCGTGCTCGGGGCGCTCGCGGTCGTTATAACGAACCTCGCCGCGAAGGGGAGGGCCAGGAAGATAGCCGAGGAGATCTTCCGGGAGTCCGAGACCAAGAAGCTCGAAGAGCTCGACCGCATCATCGACGGTATACGCGATTCGTTCGGGGCCCTTTCCCACGACGCCCTCGTGCGCAACTCCGAGCAGTTCATGAGGCTCGCCGGCGAGTCCCTGTCGAAACAGGCCGAGCTCGGGGGAAAGGAGCTCGAAAACAAGAAGGGCATGATAGACCAGACGCTCGCCGTCATACGGCAGGAGCTCGAAAAAACGCAGACGAGGATGATCGCGCTCGAAAAGGACAGGGAGCAGAAGTACGGCGAGCTCGCGAGCCACCTCAGGATAGCGGCCGAAAGGACGGCCGAGCTCCAGGCGACGACGAGCCGGCTCCGCGAGGCGCTGGCCAACACCAAGCGCCGCGGCCAGTGGGGCGAGCGCATGGCCGAGGACATACTCACGTTCATCGGGTTCAAGGAAGGGGTCAACTACCACAGGCAGAAAATGCTCGCCGCGTCGTCGGCCATTCCGGACTACACCTTCATCCTCCCCGACGGGCTCAAGGTGAACATGGACGTTAAATTCCCGCTCGACAATTACGTCAGGTTCCTCGAAGCCGAATCCGAAACCGAAAAGTCCGCGCTCAGGTCGCAGTTCATAAGGGACGTCCGAGCGCGCGTCCGCGACGTCACGCGTCGCGAGTATATAAACCCCGAGGACAACACGATAGACTACGTAATCGTCTTCATCCCTAACGAGCAGATATACTCGTTCGTCCAGGAGCACGACGCGCTCATACTGGACGACGCCCTCCGGTCGAAGGTTATACTCTGCTCGCCGATCACGCTCTACGCCGTCCTCGCCGTCATAAGGCAGTCGGTCGATAACTTCAACCTCAAGCGCACGACGGGCGACATACTGTCGCTATACAACGAATTCGGGAAGCAGTGGCGGGCGTACGTCGAGTGCTACGACAAGCTCGGAAGGAAGATCGCCGACGTCCAGGGCGAGTACGATAACCTCCGCGGCACCCGGACAAACATGGTCGAAAGGCCGCTCAGGAAAATAGAAGCCCTCAGGGAAAGCCAGGGCATTTCGGGAGAGGAGTCTCCGGCGCGGCGCATGCCGGAACCGGGCGACGAATAGCGGCCCTCGATTCGCGCGGGCGGATCGAATCGAGCCCCGCCCTTCGGCGATGGAATTTCCTCTCTTTGTGACGGGGACTTCGGCCCTTTCCGGCCTTTCTCAGAACTCGCAGAAAACGACTGCCGAGATGACGGTCGTCCAGAGGCCGTGCTTGTCGCCGACGGCCGTCTGCGTCGTGTTCGTCGTTTTGACGACGTGACCGCTGATCTTCCAGATGTCCTTCTGCTCGTCATAGCTCTTGTCCGGATCGAATGCGGCGCCGAGAGTCGTCGCGAGCATGTACGCCGCGAGGTCCTCGGCGTACTCGCCGGCTATCGTGTCGTTCTGCCCGTAGCTGTGGTGCTCGGAAATGTAGCCGTGGCGCGACGAGTCCTTCGGCAGGGCCATGCCGGTTGCGGCGGCGATGAGCCTGTTGGGCTCGTTTGTCGCGTTTTCGCTTATAACGACGTGCACGATCTGCCCCGGGAAGAGGTTCTTGAGTCCTTTCGAGCGCGGCACTAGCGTACAATGCGGGGGAAATATGCTTGATACCCTCACCAAATTGAATTCTGCAATTTTAGCGTTTCTCAAAGCCATCTCGAAGCTCGTGAGCTTTTCCTTGTGTTTTCCGACGCCCTTCGTGATAAAAGCCTTTTTAGGTAGAAGCAATGACATTCCCTCCGTAAAATTTAAGCGTGGCTCCTGAAATAAAAGCAGAATTTTCTACTATAAAACCCCCCTTGTCAATATTCGTTTCCGGCCCCCGGTTCCGGCGGTTTATATGTGGCGGATATTGTTGCACATATCTGCCGCTTTTTGTGCACTTGCGATAAACGGCGAGCGGTGCGGTCGGGGTCTTTCGATGTAAAACCTTGAAATCATGTAACTCATGATTAGATTCAATACTGGCATGGAAATTGCTTATAATCTCCCGTAGAGATGATTGGCAAAAACTCAAACTGAGAGGTGAAAGACATGGATATACGAGTAGCACCGTGCACGATCACACCGTCCTGCGATTGTTCACCCGAGGTTTATGGATTCGACAAGGAAGCACACATGGAGTCGGTTCACGCGCCGGTCACTTACTGGGGCGTTTTCCTGAACGACACGCGTGTCTCGGCCGCTTCGAGCAGGGAGCTTGCCGAGAAGACGAAGGAGTGGATGGAGAACTGGCTTTCTGATAACCAATACTGATACCAACCAACACCATACCTCTAAAGCCGTGTCCGTACGTCGAAAGACGCGCGGATGCGGCTTTTTTTTTCGTCCGGGAATGGTTCGCCGTCACCGAACGCCTTTATCGTCATGACTGGTTGGGACGGGGGGATCCCTTACCGCTAACGGGGCGGATAGACGCGGCCGGCCCCCCTCCTGAAATTCTCTTTCATTCCTTTGGTTTCCCCGGGCTTTCGGAGTATATTATCACTTATGCCGCCCGGTCTCGGGCGGCCTGGAGGATCGCCGCGATGAAAGCCGCAGTCACCGGAGGGACGGGGTTTATAGGCGGAAGGCTCGTCGAAGAGCTGGTCTCGCGCGGGCACGCCGTCACCTGCCTCGTCCGCGATACGAGCAACGTTGTGACGCTAAAGGAGCTCGGAGTAAGGCTCCTGCACGGCGACCTCGGTAACCCCGACAGCCTAAGGCGTCTGCCCGGCGGCGCGGACGTGGTCTTTCACGTGGCGGCCATGGTTTCCGACTGGGGCCCCAGGGAAGACTTCTTCGAGTACAACGTCGAGGCGACGAGAGCGCTCCTCTCGGCGTCCTCCGCCTCCGGCGTAAAGCGGTTCGTCTACATGAGCTCCTCGACGGTCGTCTGGCAGTCCGACTTCCGGAGCGTCCACGACCTCGTCGACATAGACGAGACCTTCCCCTACAGGGACAAGTACAACGACAGCTACAACGCCTCCAAGGCCGAGGCCGAAAGGCTGGTCGTCGGCTACAACGGCATGTCGGGCCTCGAAACGGCCGTCATAAGGCCGTCCAACGTATGGGGCGCGGGCGACACCGTCATACTCCCGCGCGTCGCGGGGGCGGCGCGGAAAGGGATATTGTTCCCTATGGGGAGCGGCAAACGAACCGTAACGCCGTGCCACGTCGACAACCTCGCGCGGGCGATGATCCTCGCCGCCGAAAGCCCCTCGGCCCCGGGCAACATCTACTTCATAAACGACGGCGTCAAGATCGGCTACATGGAATTCCTGACAAAGCAGCTCCGCGCGGCGGGCATCGAATGGAAGCCCGGGTTCTCTATACCGTACAAGCTCGCGTATTCGGTCGCTGCGGTCATGGAGGCCCTCTTCAAGCTCGCGGGCTCGAAGAAGCCGCCCGTCCTGACGCGCTTCGCCGTAGCCGCGCTCGCCGGGAGCAGGAGCTATTCGATAGACAAGGCCCGCCGCGAGCTCGGCTACGAGCCCTCCGTCCCTCTCGACGAGGGCATGGCCAGGCTCGCCGACTGGGTAAAGCTCCTGGGCGGCACCGACGAGCTCCTTAAATTCTGAAGCGCGGTTTTTCTCCCGTCGTTTCAGGCGCAAAACATCTACTGCCCGGCGCCGGGAGCAAATTGAAACATTCCCTTATATAATGTAGCTTTCTTTCCGCTCATGGCTCAGCCGCATACTAACGACGCAGCCTGGATCGAGGCCCGGGGGCTCACGAAATCCTTCGGCGCGTTCGACGTGCTCCGGGGTATAGACCTCGCGATAGGGAAGGGGGAGTTCTTCACCCTCTTCGGCCCGAACGGCGCGGGGAAGACGACGTTCATAAAGCTCCTTTCGACGCTGACGAAGCCCACGACCGGCTCGCTCACGGTTGCCGGGCGCGATTCCGGGAAGGAGGCCGACGAGATAAGGAAGATTACAGGGGTCATCTCGCACGATCCCTATCTTTACGAGAACCTCTCCGCGCTCGAGAACATAAAATTCTTCGGCGCTCTCTACGGCGTCACGGACCTCGACGCCCGGGCGAAGGAGATCGTAACCGCCGTCGGCCTCGGAAAGCGCATGCACGACCTCGTCCGGAACTTCAGCCGGGGGATGAAGCAGCGCCTCGCCGTCGCGAGGGCCACGGTGCACGAGCCGTCGATTCTCCTCCTCGACGAGCCCTACACCGGCCTCGACCAGCACGGCGCAAAGGTGTTCGGCGAGATGCTCGCGGCGCTCAAATCACGCAACAGGACGATACTCATGACGACACACAACATAGATGAGGGTCTCGGCATGAGCGACAGGGTCGGCATCATAGCCGGGGGCAGACTCGTCTACCACGGGGCCTCGGGGGACCTCGACGGGGACAGTTTTAAGGAGCTGTATATAGAAAACGTCGAAAATTCATAAGATGCGGGCCCAACCACGGCGCTTTAAATATTATATAGTAGAGATTTCTAATATGAAGAGGCAGATAAGAGCCACAAACATGAAATAGCTTGAAAAGATGATTTAAGTTTTTGAGGCCTCGAAGGGCCGGCAGGAACAGCGCCCGAAAAGCTGAAAATTGCGATAATATAAAACATTAGACGTACATGGTAATCTATTGTTATTATTATGATAATATAATACATATCGCTGCTTCGAGCTCCCCTGGGGCGGATTGTCGTGTTGAAAATTGTCACGGGTGACGCAAAGCGTCCTGGGGACTGACGCAAAGGGTGGAAAAAGGAATTTCATGCTGGATAAAATCTGGGCCATAGTAAAGAAGGACCTGATAACCGAGATGAGGACGAAGGAGCTCTTCACGTCCATGCTCACCTTCTCCATTCTCGTCGTCGTCATATTCAGCTTCGCCTTCGCGTTCTCGACCGGGCTCATAAAGCTCGCGGCCCCCGCGATGCTGTGGATAACGTTCACCTTCGCCGGGGTGCTCGGCCTCTCGCGCTCGTTCGCGCTGGAGAAGGAAGGCAACGCCGTCCTCGGCCTCCTCCTCACGCCGACCGACCGCAGCCTCATATATTTCGGCAAGCTCATAAGCGGGACGATATTCGTGTTCGTCGTCGGGATGATAATCGTCCCCATGTTCGTCATATTCTTCAACCTCGATTTCGTCTCCACCGTCCTGCCTCTCATCCCCGTCGTCCTCCTCGGCTCGCTCGGCTACGTCGCCGTCGGGACTCTCTTCTCCGCGATGGCGGTAAACACGAGGCTAAGGGAAGTCCTCCTCCCGATCCTCCTCTTCCCGATAATCATCCCGCTCATAGTGAGCGCCGTTAAGCTCTCGTCCCTCGTCCTCGAAGGAAAGCCGCTCTCGGACGGCTATTCCGCTTTACAACTCCTGATCGCATTCGATATAATCTTTGTTGCCGCGTGTGCGGTGGTGTTCGAATACGTCATAGAGGAATCCTGAAAAATGAGACGCGCCCTTACAATCGCAACTTTCCTCCTCCTCGCCGTCGCCGCTTACATGGCGCTCGTTTACGCCCCGACCGAGCCCCTTATGGGCCATGTGCAGAGGCTCTTTTACTTCCACATGGGGACGGTATGGGTAGCGACGGTCGCGTTCATAATCGTCTTCGTCGCGAGCATCATGTATCTATGGAAACAGACGCGCGGCTGGGACATACTCGCCTACTGCTCGGCCGAGATAGGCGTCGTCTTCCTCACGATAACGATACTCACGGGGGCCATCTGGGCGAAGCCCATATGGGGCACGTGGTGGACGTGGGACCCGCAGCTCACGACGACGTTCATACTCTGGATACTCTACATCGTCTACCTCATACTTCGCTCGTCGGCGGGGACCAGCACGCGGAGGGCCAAGTTCGCGGCCGTCTTCGGCATAATCGCGTTTATCGACCTCCCGCTCGTGTATCTGTCGGTGCGGGTCATGCGCGGGATATCCCCGGTCGTCTTCGGGCCGGGAGGGGGCGGCATAGAGCCCGGGATGATGCACGCGCTTTTAGTGAACCTCGCCGCGTGCTCGCTGCTTTTTATCGTGCTCCTGCTCGAAAGAATGGATCTCGAAAAAATGGGCGACGTGCTGGCGCGCCTCCGGACGAGGGAAGGCTGATTCCACGCGCGCTTCGTTCGGCCACGCGCCTTCCGCCCACGTAAGACAGGACCCGAATCACAAAACGCGGAGACGCGGCCCAACGGAGAAAAATCCATATGCCGACCGGCGGAGACGCTGACATACTTTTCTACTACGCAGCGATTGCGGCGGCGGCCGGCCTCGTCGAATGCTTCTTCGGCTACAGGATATTCCGGTTCATTCTCGGCGTCGCGGGGTTCGTCGCGGCGGCTGTATTCTTCGGGAGCCTCGGCTACGAGCTCTCGGGCGGGAGCGAGCCGGTCTCGATAATCTCGGGCCTCGCGGGCGGCGTCCTCGGCGCGTGCCTCTTTTACTACCTCTACATAATCGGCGTGTTTTTTCTGGGAGCCGTCCTCGGCTTCACGATCGCAATGTACGTATTCGGCCTCTTGAACATGGACGTCATCCCGGTCGTCCTCTACGGCGCGGCAATAATTTCCGGCGCGCTCGCCGCAGTCTTCCAGAAGCCGATGCTCATAATCGCGACGGCGTTCGGCGGCTCGTTCGCGGCCGTCACGGGCGGCGCGTACATCCTGTACAGGGACTTCTACCCGCTCTACCCCGGCTTTTTAGGGAATCTCGGCGAGGACCAGCTCTACAGGATGGCGATGATATGGTTCGCCCTCGGGGTGTTCGGCCTCGTCGTCCAGCTCATGACGCTTCCCCGGAAGAACGGCCCCGCGGCGTCTTCGGGGGGACATACGTCCGCTCCCGAGCCGGAGTCTCCGGAACCGGACGGGGAAGACGACGAGCCTTCCGAAAACAAAACCCCTGCCGATGACGAAACGGGCCGGGCCTGAAAGCCGCTGCCCCCCGCCCGCCGCAATCCCAAGCTTCCCGCCCCTCCGCTGTCCGGAAAAAAGTCCCCCCAGGCACTACATTAAATTGGTTCTATCAACTAATTGTAGATTTGTAAACCTGCGGGTATTCTATAATTTCGCCACTCGAGAAGCCCATTATGAGATACGTAACGCTTGGCCTATTTCTGTCTTTCGCCTGGGTGCTTTCGGGCTGCTTCAGCTCGTCGGAAAAGGAAAATTCGGTCACCATTTTCCCGACTTCAGGCACGGGGGACGTGGTGGACGGCGAGGCCGTCGAATACGACAGAGGGGCGTCTTTCACGGGCGGCGACGGCTCCATACTCGTCGATACCGACAAGCCGGTAACGCTCACGCTCTTCACGCCGGACCCGTTCCATCTGAACCATTCGAGAATCGTATACAAAGCCAGGCTGAAGACCGAAGGGCTTACGGGCGAGGGCGAAGAAAGGGGTATTGCCTACCTCGAGCTCCGCGCGCTTTACGCCGGCGGCGAGGAAGTCGTCTCCCGCGGCCCGCGCATACCGCCCTCGGGCACGAGCGACTGGGTGCCGGCCGAGACGGATCTTTACCTCGACACCGGCCCCGAGCCCGAGAAAGTCACGCTTGCTTTGGGCGTCGAGGGGCACGGCAAGGTATGGATAGACGACGTCGTTCTGGAATCGCGCCCGCTCAGGATAGATTATCTTTTCTGGGGGAGCGCTGTTGTCTGGATAGCGCTCATTATATATATTTATCATTTGTTTACGAAACAAAAGAGCCTCAGGCGAGAGCTCGAATCAATAAGGACCGGCGCGTAGGGAGCGCACGCCCGTCCCGACCGTGTGAGAGGTGGGTGTAAATGCTTAAAGGAAAGCTGAAGTTCATCATAGCGATAGGCGCGATAGCTTTCGCGGGTGCCTATCTCGTATACGGCGGCGTGAAGGAAACGATGGTTTATTACCTCACGGTCGAAGAGCTCCACGCCAGGGTGCCCGACGTCTACGGCGAAAGGGTGCGGGTATCCGGCAACGTAATCCCGGGCACGATAAAGCACGGGGCGGACGGCGCCCTCGAGTTCAGCATCACGGACGGCGGAGGGGCCGTGAACGTCAACTACAACGGCATAGTCCCCGACGTCTTCAAGGACGACGTCGAGGCGGTGGTCGAGGGCGTTTATTCCGAGTCGGGCATTTTCCAGGCCGACATTCTGCTGGCCAAGTGTCCGACTAAATACGAATCGACCGACGTTCTCTACAACGACCAGGGCGCCCCCCAGGGAGCCTCGTACTAATGGCCGAGACCGGGTACATATCTGTTCTGGTAGCCTTCGTTTTGTCGATATACGTCGTTTTCGCCTCGGTATACGGCGCCAAATCCGGCAGGCGTGATTTCGTAGACAGCGCCCGCAACGCAGCGCTGGCTATCTTTTTTCTCCTTCTCATCGCAACGCTCGCTCTCCTGCATTCGCTCGTAAATCTCGACTTCAGCCTGAAATACGTCGCCATGAACACGAGCACCGACCTCCCTGTGATCTTCAGGATGACCTCGCTCTGGGCGGGTCAGGCGGGCTCCCTCCTTCTGTGGGCGTTCGTTCTATCCATATACATGGCGCTGGTCGTGATGCAGACAAAAGGCAAATCGCGCGAGCTCATGCCCTACGTCGTGGCGACGCTCGGCGCGATAGCGATATTCTTCATCTTCATCGTGGCGTTCGTCGAAAGCCCCTTCGAAAAGCTCCCCGTAGCGCCGCTCGAAGGCAGGGGGCTCAACCCCATACTCCAGAACGCGTACATGGCGATCCACCCCGTAACGCTCTACCTCGGCTACGTCGGCGTCGCCGTGCCGTTCGCGTTCGCCATGGGGGCGCTCCTGAGCGGCAGGCTCGGCGACGAGTGGATAAGATATTCCAGGAAGTGGACGCTTTTCGCGTGGACGTTCCTCAGCATCGGCCTCATACTCGGCGCCAGGTGGGCCTATCTCGAGCTCGGATGGGGCGGCTACTGGGCGTGGGACCCGGTCGAGAACGCGGCCTTCATGCCGTGGCTCGCCGCGACGGCGTTCGTCCACTCCGTCATGATCCAGGAAAGAAAGGGCATGCTCACGAAATGGAACATGTCCCTCATAATCCTGACGTTCTTCCTGTCTATTTTCGGCACGTTCATCACGCGGAGCGGCGTCATATCCTCCGTCCATTCCTTCGCGCAGTCAGACATCGGCCCGATCTTCCTCGGGTTCATAGCGTTCATACTCCTCTTCTCTTTCTCGATGTTCGTCTACAGGATGAAGGACCTCGAATCGGAGAACAAGTTCGATTCCATTCTCTCCCGCGAAAGCGCTTTCATATTCAATAACCTTCTCTTCCTGGGGGCGGCGTTCGCGGTGTTCCTCGGGACGATCTTCCCGATAATGTCCGAGGCCATAACCGGCGAGAAGATACTCGTCGGGCCTCCTTACTTTAACAAGGTCAACTCGCCTATAGCCCTCGTCCTCGTGCTTCTCATGGGGGTAGGGCCGCTCATTTCGTGGCGCAAGGCGTCCAGGGAAAACCTGTTCAAGAACTTCTTCGTGCCGACAGTCATAGCGATAGTCACGGGCGTCCTTCTTTTCACACTAGGCATCGACGACGTTTACGCGCTCCTCGCGTACTCGCTCTGCGCTTTCGTGCTGATGACCGTTTTCACCGAATTCTTCCGCGGGGTGCGCGTCCGCGCGAAGAGGGGCGAAAACCCGCTCGTCGCGTTCGGACGCCTCGTCTCGAAAAACAAGCGCCGGTACGGCGGCTACATAGTCCATATCGGCATCGTGCTCATCGTTATCGGGATCACTTCATCGTCCGTATTCGTGACGGAAAAGCAGGTCACTCTGTCCAGGGGGCAGTCCGTCACCCTTAACGACTACACCCTGACGTTCAACGGGATCGATCAGTATACGACGAGCGCCAAGAACGCGACGGTCGCGTCGCTCGCGGCGTTTAAGGGCGGAAAAGAAATAGGCATCATGTCGCCCGAAAAGAACATTTACAAATACGAAGGCAACAGGGAAATCAACCAGGAGACCGAAGTAGCCCTGAGGTCGACGCTCACCGACGACCTCTACATAATTCTCATGAGCTTCACAGACGACGGGAGCGCCACCCTGCGGGTTATACTGAACCCGCTCGTAAGCTGGATATGGGCAGGCGGGGTCGTCCTCGTCATGGGGGCGATCATTACGATGCTCCCTGACGGCCGGAAGGGCAGGGAAGAGGTTTTCGTCCGGTATACGCTCGGCGAAAAGGACAGCGCGCTCAAAGTATAAACTCCCCGGCTTGGGCGCCGATTCGGAAACGAGATGGAATTGCAGCTTATACTGCCACTGGCGATAGCTCTATTCGCCGCAATATTTATATCGCTACCGTTCTTCAGACGCGGAAAAGGCAGTGCTCCGGAAGAAGACGTCCTACGGCCCGACCCCCGGGCCGAGCGGCTGCGGACGCTCCACGTCCGTAAGGACACGCTCCTTTCGGCGCTGGCCGATATCGAATTCGACCACGGGCTCGGGAAGCTCTCGACAGCGGACTATAAAGACCTCAGCCGGAAGTACCGCACCGAGGCGGCGGCGGTGCTCAAGGAAATAGACGAGTCCACGGGCCGGAGCTGGGACGCCGCCTTCGCCGACGAGCTCGAAAACGAAATAAAATCGAAGAGAAAAAAGCTCGTCCTCAACGACTACGAGGACGAGGAGATAGAAAAGGAAATAATCCGTGCGCGCGAGAGCGCGTGGGGTCCGGCGGATGCCGCCGCGTGCCCCGAATGCGGCAGCGCCTGCGGCCCGGACGATCTTTTCTGCGCCCGCTGCGGCGCCGGCCTTAAAGGAGGCCCCGAAGATAAAAAGGCTAAATCGGTTTAATAATCGCGTTTCATTCCTCGCGGCCGCAATTACGGTGCTCATGCTGGTCGCCGTTCCGGCCGGTGACTCCATTGCCCAGAGCCCGCACGACCTTCAAGAGCTCGGCAGCAAGCTGTTCATAGAAAGGGGATGCGTCAGGTGTCACACCATCGGCAAGGGGCGCTTCGTCGGCCCCGACCTTAAAGGCGTCGCGCAGCGTTATTCCCCGCAGGACATAGTCCGCTGGATAAAAGACCCCCAGGAGATTTACAGCAAGGAAGGGAAGATGCCCGTAAACGAAGGGTATCCTCCCATGCCTCCGCCCCAGGACGTCCATCCGATGGAGGCCAAGGCGATAGCCGAGTACCTGATGAACACGAAGGTCGGGAAGGTGGATCCCGACGGCGGCACGATAACCGGCAAGGTCGTAAATAAAACCACCGACTCCCCCGTGCCGGGCGTGGGCATTTCGCTGAAGGCCTTCATGGGCGACAGGGAAACGGGGGACGATGAGACGGAAACCTCCGCCGACGGCACTTTTAAATTCGACAAGCTCGCCTGGGACAGGAGCTACTCGCTGACCCTTGCCTTCGAGGGGGCCGAGTACGCGACCGACAAGATGGTCTTCTTCCCGGACGAGAACGTAAAGACGCTCGACCTTCCCGTATACGCGCCCACTCTCGACGATCCCGGCATAACGGTCAAGGAAGCGCACACGGTAGTCGAGGTTTCCGAAAACGGCGTCGACGTCGGCGACATAATGATATTCGATAACCCGGGGGACAGGATATTCGTCGGTTCCGCCGACATAGCCGAGGGGAAGAAGGAAACCCTCAGATTCGACCTCCCGCCGCATGCCGCCAACGTCACATTCATGCACGGCCTCGACCCCGAGTCCGTCGTGACGACGGAGCGCGGCTTCTCCGATACGGAGAGCATCATGCCCGGCGAGAAGAGGGTGATATTCGCGTACAGCATGCCGACAGATTCAGGGGCCGTAACGATAGAAAAGAATATCCTCTATCCGACAGACAGCTTTCTCCTCCTGGTGCCGGAAACGAAAAACGGCGTAGACGTCACGGGGCTGACCGCCGACCCCGAGCCCATACAAATGGAAAACGTGAATTACTTCAAGTGGCAGGGCAAGGACCTCGAGCCCGGCGACAGGATAACGGTAAAGTTCAAGGGGGCGGGCGGCATCGCGGCTTACCTCGACGGCTACATAAAATGGGCCGCGCTCGGGCTCATTCTGCTCCTGGTCGGCCTCGCCATACTCTACTCCTCCGTGGGTAAGAGCGGCCCGGCGAAACGAAAAGAATCCGGAGACCGTGAAAGAAAGGAGCTCCTCGACAAACGGAGCGTTCTCATACGCGACATAGCGGCGCTCGACGACGACTTCGAAGCCGGGAAGATGGACGAAAGCAGGTACCGCAGGCTGAGGGAGTCGATGAAGGACGAGCTCGTGGAAATTACACGGAGACTGCGATTGTGATCACAAGTCTCCATGTTGAAATTGGATTATGGAGAGAACCGCCAGGCTAGCGGCCTCAGTCCTTAGAATCCCGGGACCCAGACCCAGGGATGTAAAACCCATTTCAATAGCAAGGAGGACTTCGTTTTGCGAAGATCCACCTTCCGGTTATATCAATACTATAATATTCTTAACACCTTGTAAAGTATTCCTCAGAAATTCTTTTATGGACGCGCTCGAACTGACATGAAGTATGATTGTCAAGCCATTCTCATCCTTCAATAATAATGCCTTTTTAAACTCTAAAGTGTTTTCTGTGCCGGCCGGTTTTGTCCGCCCGCACTGTTTCGACGCCTGGAGGGCTATCCTTTTCCGGCCCCCGGTGCTTCTCTGTCTTTCTCCCCCGGGACCTCTCCGTGACGACGGGCGCTTATCCTCGCCGCCCCGAGCCGGGTCCGCCTTCTCGACGATGTAGTCCATCTTCTCCCCCTTGGGGGGGACCCCGGAGTATCGTTATGTCCACCACCGGGTCGGCGGCGACCGGGCGGCTCCCCGTTGTGTCGACGACGAGCTCCCGGCTCCCGACGGATGATATCACCCACCGCGTACTCGCGCGAATCCCCGCGAAGAGCACGACCTCGTCGCCCGCGCCGGGCCTGGGCGCCTTGATCATGCGCCTGTAATCGGCCGCCCCGTTTACGACGGCCTTTTCATCTTCAATCCACTGCGAAGGGAGCGGAATTACGGGCATAAGGAGAAATATATTGCATAATGCTGGAGCATTGCGATGCGAACCGGAAGCTGTTTGTAGGAGGAGTCAGGAACGGCTTTACGGAACGGGGCCCGGTATGAAGGAGTCTCGCAGGTATCGAGCCCCGGTAAAAGGGCTTACTTGAGGTCTTTAAAGTAATCGGCTACTGCTTCGGCAAGTCCGCCGGCCGTGTACTCCGCCGGGACGACGGCGGCCTCGTAGCCCGAATCGGCAAGCGTCTTTGCCGTAACCGGGCCTATGCAGGCGAAAACGGGCTTCCTTCCCGAAAAAATGCGTATCTCGCCCACGGTTTCGAGGAAATTCCTCACGGTGGACGAGCTCGTGAACGTTATAACGTCTATACGCCCTTCGGAAATCTCCTTCCTGAGGGCTGCGGTTTTCGTCTTCCCGGCCTTCTTAGTCCGGTAGACGGGGGCGACGTCCACGCGGGCGCCCATTTTGCGCAGGCTCTCCGGCAGTATCTCGCGCGCCTCCTTCGCCCTCGGTATGAGTATGCGCCTGCCCGCGAGGTCCGTTTTCCGGAAGAGCTCTATAAGCCCCTCGGCCACGTAGTCGGCGGGCATCATATCGACGTTTATCCCGTGCGCGCCGAGCTCCTCCGCCGTGACCTCGCCTATGGCCGCAACCTTCGGGCCGTGCATCTCCCTCACGTCGAGGCCGAGACGCCCGAGCCTTTCGAAGAACCCCCGGACGCCGTTTACGCTCGTGAATATTATCCAGTCGTACGAGCCGAGCGCCTTTAGTGCATTGTCGAGGACGGCGTAGCTCCCCGGGGGGGCGATCTCTATCGCGGGGAACTCCACGACCTCGGCCCCCATCTCTTCGAACAGCGACGACAACGGGCGCGCCTGCTCCCTCGGGCGCGTGACCACTATCCTCTTCCCGAAGAGGGGCTTCTTCTCATACCACGAAATAACGTCCGAGAACCTTACGACCTCGCCGGTGACGACTATGGCGGGGGACGATATGTCCTCCCTCGCGGCCGCCTTTTCGGCTATGTCGGCGACCGTGCCCGTGACGCTCGCCTGCGACGGATAAGTCCCGCGCGAGATAACCGCCGCCGGGGTGTCGGGGCTCATGCCGAACTCGATCAGCTTCTTCATGTTCCCGGCCAGGTTCGTGACGCCCATCAAAAACACCACGGTTCCCATCTGCGCGACGACGCCCCATTCTATGCCGGACTCGCCCTTGGCCGGGTTCTCGTGCCCCGTGACGACGGCGAACGAAGAGGCCGTCTTCCTGTGCGTGAGCGGGATGCCCGCGTATGCGGGCACGGCGGCCGCCGACGTCACGCCCGGCACGATCTCGAATTCTATCCCCCGGGCGGCGAGCGCCTCGGCTTCCTCGCCTCCGCGCCCGAAGATGAAGGGGTCGCCGCCCTTTAGCCTTGCGACCGTCCTCCCGCCGCGCGCCTTCTCGACGAGGAGGTCGTTGATCTCCCCCTGCGGCATGACAGTGTGCCCGGCCTTCTTCCCGACGCATACGAGCTCGGCTCCCGGCTTCGTGTACGACAGGAGCTCCGGGTTCACAAGGTAGTCGTGTACGACGGTGTCGGCCTTTCCCAGAATCTCCTTTCCCTTGACGGTGATGAGCCCCGGGTCCCCGGGGCCCCCCCCTACGAGATACACCTTTCCGTATTTTTTCGTCATTTTTTTATCGGCCTGAATCTAAAGAAAACCGAAGCGCCGCGGGGTTGTCAAGGAAGCCGCGCCCGCCTTCTGGAATGTATTTTAATAAAGGGTATGATTATTTACGTCAAAGCCTTATGCCGGGCCGATTATCCCGTTATGATATCGGCCGGCGTACAGGAGAACACGACAGGAGGCAACCAATGCTTGTCAAGGATTTCATGACCCCGGACCCGAAAACCGTATCGCCCGACGACGACGCCGCGGCTACTCTCGATCTCATGAGGGGCCTCAACTTCCGGCAGTGCCCGGTTGTCGAGGACGGGAATCTCGTGGGGATAGTTACGGACAGGAATTTGAGGACCGCTCTCGCCGCGGGCGGGAACCCCCTCGTTAAGGATATTATGACGGCGAACCCCGTGACGATAATCGACTATGCCTCCATAGAAGGCGCTGCCGAGATGATACGCTCGGGCAAGTTCAACGCCCTTCCGGTCGTCAACAACCGGAACGAGCTCATAGGCATCCTGACGGTCACGGACCTTCTCGACGCTCTCCTCAAGATGATGGGCTTTCATGAAAAGCCCGTCAGGCTCGAAGTGCGCATGCAGGACGAGACGAACATGTTCGACATACTCCACGCCATACAGCAGAATTCGGACAAGGTCATTTCGTTCAGCGTCGCCCCCGAAGACCGCAAGCACTATTATTTCTGGGTGGTGAACTGCAACTTCGGCGAGCTCGAAAAGGCCCTCAGGGAAGACAGCATCCAGATAAGCACGGTCGCACCGTAAACCGTGCGGCGCGCCGCGTCCGGCCCGTTCGTCCCCGGGGCGTGGTCGGCGAGGGCGGCTCTGGTATACTACCCATCTGAGGCCGGCGCGCCCGGGGACAGGTTACATTAATGGAAGCCGAGCACTACGAGCTTATACTCGACCACTTCAAAAACCCGAGGAATTACGGCACACTCGAAGGCGCCGACGTTTCGTACGAAGAGGGCGTCCCTTCGTGCGGCGACCTCGTCCGCCTCGACGTAAAACTCGAAGACGGCAAGATTGCGGCGGTCAAGTTCAGCGGCAAGGGCTGCGCGATAAGCCAGGCCTCGGCGTCCATACTGACGGAGAGGGTGACGGGCATGGACGTCTCCGGGATAATGGACCTCAAGGACAGTGACGTACTCGAATCCCTCGGCCTCACGGTGTCCCCGACGAGGTTCAAGTGCGCGCTTCTCGGGCTCAAGGTGCTAAAGAAGGCCCTCGTTCAGAACACGAGGGACGGGGCCGCACCGGCCCCCCCGGACGGCCCTTCGGAGTGAATCTATGGAAAGCATACCGAGAATCGGAAAGCGGCTCGACCCGCTTAAGCTAAGGGAGGACTTTCCCATCTTCGAGCGGAAGATAAACGGAAAGCCGCTCGCCTACCTCGACAACGCCGCCACGACGCAAAAGCCCCGCGCCGTGCTGGACAGTCTCGTCGATTACTACTCGGCGCACAATTCGAATATCCACCGCGGCGTCCACACGCTCAGCTACGAGGCCACGCTCATGTACGAGGCCGCCCACAGGAAAGTGGCGGGCTTCGTCGGCGCCACGGACTGGCGCACGATAGTCTTCACCCGGAACGCGACCGAATCCATAAACCTCGTCGCCTACGGCTGGGGCCTTCGTAACCTCGCGCCCGGGGACGAGGTGCTTATCACCATAATGGAGCACCACTCGAACTTCGTCCCGTGGCAGATGCTCCGGGAAAGGCTCGGCATCGGGCTCAACGTCGTGGGCGTGGACGCCCGTGGCGTGCTCGACCTCGGCGAATTCGACAGGCTCCTCTCGGAGAGGACGAAGCTCGTCTCGCTGGTGCACGCGTCGAACGTCCTCGGCACGGTAAACCCCGTAAAAGAGCTGACGCGTAAGGCGAAGGAATTCGGCGCGCTCGTCCTCATCGACGCCGCGCAGTCGGCCCCCCACATGAGGCTCGACGTCGAGGACATCGGCTGCGATTTCCTGGCCGTTTCGGGGCACAAGATGCTTGCCCCGACGGGCACAGGGTTTCTTTACGGCAGGGGCGAGATCCTCGAACGGATGGATCCTTTTCTCTACGGCGGCGACATGATAGAAAGGGTGACGCCCGAGCGCTCCACGTGGAACGAGCTCCCGTGGAAGTTCGAGGCCGGCACGCCCGACATAGGCGGCGGCGTCGCCCTGGGCACGGCGGTCGATTACCTGAGCGGGATAGGCATGGACGCCGTGGCCGCGCACGAGGACAAGCTCCTGCGCCGCGCCCTGGAGAGGCTCTCCGCACACGACTGGGTCGAGCTGTACGGGCCGTCCGAAGGCGACAGGGTAGGGGTCGTGTCATTTAACGTGAAGGGGGTTCATCCCCACGACGTCGCAGGCATGCTCGACGAAGAGGGCATAGCGATACGGTCCGGGCACCACTGCGCCCAGCCGCTCATGGACAGGCTCGGAATGGAGCACGCCGCCCGCATGAGCTTTTATCTCTACAACTCCGAAGACGAGATCGACCGCGCGGTCGATACGCTCGAGAATGTAAAGCGCCTCTTCGGCTGACCCGCGCCCCGTGGTCCCTTCATCGGCCCCTTTTGTCCCCCGCATTCCCGCCGCGCCGGCAGCCGCGACAGGGTTCGAAGCCTGTCCGGCCCAGGCGTGTAAAAATCCTTTTATCCCCGGGCGTCCTGTCTTCTTCCTCTGCCCGTCTACGACTGAGCGCTCACTCATTTATTGTATGTACTATTTTAAGACACTCGACATTGGTGGATTTAAACCTCTCAATGATTACGGAAGGTTAAAAGTGGCATAAGGATTTCATTACTATACGTGCAAAGGAGGTTTATAAATGTCAAAGTCAAATGTTATCCCCACGCCGTTTAAAGCGCTCACGGCGGTTTTTGTCGCACTCGCGTTTCTTCTCGTGCTGGTTCCGGCAGCTCTCGGACAGACCGGCGCCGAGAAGGGTAAAGAGATTTTTCAGCAAAAAGCCTGCGCCGCGTGTCATACGATAGGCGGCGGCAAGCTGGCGGGCCCCGACCTTGCCGGGGTGACCGAAAGGCGCGAGACGGAATGGCTGAAAAAGTGGCTCAAGTCGCCCGAGACCATGCTTATGTCCGACCCGATAGCCAAGGAGATGCTCGGCATCTACATGGTCCCCATGCCCAATCAGGGCCTGACTGACGAAGAGATAGAGGTGCTCATCGAGTATTTCAAATCCGAGGACGCCG
>JADLGH010000089.1 GCA_020849425.1 Candidatus Dadabacteria bacterium | reverse complement strand
CCGTGCGCCGCTTAAGGCCCTGTCTTCGTCAACGACCCTGTGTTTATTGTAATAACTGTGAAAATCGGCCGCAAGTTCCTGGAGGAAATATGCGACCTTGTGCGGCGAGAGCGTCTCGGCGCTGTCGGCCACGACCTCGGGATAAAGAAGGAGCTTCTTTATGAGCGCGATCTCGTCCGGCTCGGTCAGAAGACCGAGGGATTCGCCGGAGGCATCGAGGCCTTCGCCCTCGGCCTTACGGAATATGCTGGCGATCCTGGCGTACGCGTACTGGATGTAGAAGACCGGGTTCTCGCTCGATTCCTTCTGGGCGAGCTCGAGGTCGAAGTCGAGGTGGCTTTCCGAGCTCCGCATGAGTAGGAAGAATCTCATGACGTCCGGGCCGACCTCCGTGAGAACGTCCCTCATCGTAACGTAGCTCCCGGCGCGCTTCGACATGGCGACTTCGACGCCGTTACGCATGAGCCTTACGAACTGTATGAGTATCACCGTGAACGCGGAGTCGTCGTAACCGAGCGCGCGGAGCGCGGCCCTAAGCCTCGACACGTGGCCGTGATGGTCCGCCCCCCAGACGTTGATTATGCTGTCGTATCCCCTTTCGTATTTATCCGCGTGGTAGGCGATGTCGGCGAGGAAGTATGTAGGGCTGCCGTCGCTCTTTACCATCACCCAGTCCTGGGAATCCCCGTAGCGTGTGGCCATAAACCAGAGTGCGCCCTCCCTCTCTTCGAGCGCGCCTTTCTTGCGGAGGAGCTCCTTTGCACGCTGGAGCCTCGTCGGCCCGCCGGCCGAGGAGAGCGCGTGAATCTCCCTCCTCTCGCTGTACCACTCGTCGAAATGGATTCGCGCCGCGGCCAGGTCCTCTTTTATGGAGCCGAGCAGCGTAGCCTCGGCATATTCCCTGCAGTATGCTACGGCATCGGCGGCTTTATCCGGCGGAAGGAGCACGTCGCCCCTTTCAGCCATAATGGCGGCTGCGATTTCCTTTACGTAATCGCCCTTGTAGCCGCCCTCCGGTATCTCCGATTCTATGCCGAAGAGCTCGCGGTACCTCGCGTAGACGGACTCGCCGAGGAGATCCATCTGGCGCCCGGAGTCGTTTATGTAAAACTCCCTCGTCACGTCGTATCCGGATGCGGAGAGGATGTTCGACACGGCGTCGCCGACGACGGCGTTACGCGCGTGGCCTATGTGGAGGAACCCGGTGGGGTTAGCGCTCACGAATTCGAGGAGGACTTTCTTCCCCGCCCCGAGGTTGGGCGCGCCGTAGCTCTCGCCGAGCCTTTCGACCTCGGTGAGCTTGTCCACCATGGCGTTTTCCCGGACGAAGAAGTTTATGAAGCCCGCCCCCGCGATGTCCACCTTCTTAAAAAGGCGCTCGCTCTCGGGGGGGAGGTTTTCGATTATGAGCTCGGCCACACGGCGGGGATTCTCACCCATCTTTTTAGCCAGCACCATGGCCGTGTTGACCGAGAAATCGCCGAACTCCTTTCGCTTCGGGACCCCGACCTCGATTTCGACCGCGAGGTCCGTCAGGTTAATCTTTCTTTCTATGTTTTCTACGGATTCGAGTACTACTCTCTCTATATCTTCTTTCATGTCGGCACCATAAAATTACACCACAGTATAACAGGAGTTACAAGAATGCGGCGGGGCGCGGAGGGATCAGAAATGCGGCAGCGCCTCGACGGGGGTCAGGTGCGATACGTCGTTCAGATCGACTACCACCACCTTCCCCTCGGAAAGGCAGACGGTGCTCCGCGAGGCCGCCCGTATGCCGAAGCTCCTGAATCCGGAGAGGCCGACGCCCGTGAATTCGCAGAGAAGCGTCGTTATGGTGAGGTTGTGGCTGACGGCCACGACCGTCTCCCCGTCGTGGCGCTTGCATAGCCTGCCGAACGCCCGGAGCGCCCTTTCCCTGACTTCGGCGAGCGATTCCCCGCTCGGTATCCTTAGGGTTTCGGGACTGTCTCGCCACTCCTTCATGACGTCGGCGTACCTTTCCCTTATCTCCGTGAACAAAAGCCCCTCGAACTCCCCCTGGTCCATTTCCCGGAGGTCGCTGTCCGTCTCGACAGTAAGCCCGTGGTGCCTGGCTATCTCCTCGGCCGTGGAAATCGCCCTTGCGAGGTCGCTCGAATATACTGCCGAGATTTTCTCGCCCTTGAGACAAAGGCCAAGCTCCGCGGCCTGTTTCTTCCCGTTATCGTTAAGGACGACGTCCGAAATTCCCTGGCACCTGCCGGTCCTGTTCCAGTCGGTCTCTCCGTGTCTTACCAGTACGAGATTCATCTTTCTCTTGCGGGGAGTGAATTTTCCTAATACGGCTTATTGTAGAAGGTGATGTCCATGCCTTCCTTTTCCGCCTCTTCCGCGAACTCGGACGGCGGAACCGGGAGAGGGGCGGATTTACGTATGGCATCCACGCAGTACTGATCGAACGCGGAGTTGCCGGAGGACTTCTTCACCCTGACATCGAATACTCTTCCCGTTCCGTCCACCTTGAAAAATACGCCGGTCGCGAGATTGCCGTCCGTTGGAACGCCGGGCGGGATGCGCCAGTTGCGCTTTATTCTCTGGTGGACCTTGTCGGTATAGAGACTGAGACGCACGGGATTCACCCCCGAGCCCCCTCCGCCTCCGCCGACCCTGCCGCCCCCGCTCCCGCTGCCGGGGCTGGTAGACGATTCGCCCCGCCCGCTGCCCGGGCCCGGCTGGTCCGATATGTCCGCAGAGTCGGCCATGGCGAGCCTCTGCTCTTCGCCCATGGGCTCTTCGACTTTGGAAGGTTCTTCACCATCTTTAAGGCTATCGAGCACCCTCTGCCTCTTGAGATCCTGAAGGACCTTGCTCTTCTCGCTTTCGAGATTCTTCTCGGGCTTGGCGGCCGTTTTCTTCTCCGGGGCCTTTTCGGGGGCTTTCGGCTTTTCAGTCGGCTCCGGTTTCTTCGCAACCTCTTTCTTCACTTCCTTTTCAGGCTTCTTCTCGGGCGTTTTCGTCGGAGCCGGGGGCTCCTTTTTAACCTCTTTTTTCTCGGGCCTGGGCTCCGGGGTTTTGACCGGTTTCTTTTCGGGCTCGATCGGTATCACCTTCTTGTCGGGCTCGACCTTGGCCACTTCCTTGGGCTTGGGCTCCTCTTTTTTCGGCTCGGGCTTCTTTTCGGGCTCCTTCTTCGGAGGCTCCTTTTTCTCGGGTTCGGGCGGAGGGACCTTCGCTACCTCTTCTTTTTCGGCCGGGGGTTCCGGCTCCGGTTCGGGCTCGGGCTGGACCGGCCGGGCCTTACGCTGAGGAGCCTGCGCGCGTTTCGGCGGAGCGCCCCCGCCGCTCCCTTCTCCCGACCCCAGTCCCGAGAGGGATACCTCAATCGGCCCGGGGGAGGAATCTTCCCTCGTGCTCGTAAAGCCCCAGAAAAGAAGCAGGACCAGCACGAAGACGTGAAGGGCTATCGAAAAGAATATACCCCAGAAGGAAGATCCCCTGGATGTGTCTTTGTCGTCGGATTTCATTTCCCCGTTTGCCTCTTAATTGCTCGGGACGGGCTCGGTTATGAGGCCGAGTTTTTCCACCCCGGCGTTTCTTATCTCGGACATGACCTCGACCACCTTCCCGTAGGAAACGCCCGTATCGGCCCTTAAAAAAACCTCCTCGTTTCTTATGTCGGCCCCCCTCTCGGCAATGAGCTCCCGGACCTCGCCGCTGAGCTCGCCCAGCGAGTACTCGTCCTTCTCGATGAATATTTCGCCCGCGGAGTTAAGCGTGACCACCACTTTCCTCTCGCGGTCGAGGGACGGTATGGGGCCCGACTGCGTCTTCGGGAGGTTGACGTCCACGCCTTGATACAGGATGGGCGTCGTGACCATGAAGATTATGAGGAGAACGAGCATCACGTCCACGAACGGAGTAACGTTTATTTCGGACATCACCGTGCGGCCCTCGCGGCCGCCTGTCTGCATTCCCATCGTCTTATACCTTCTTGAGGTATCTGTCCACTATGTTGAGGAATTCCGAGGAAAAATTCTCCATGTCTATGTCGATGCGCTTTACCCGGCTGATGAAATAGTTGTACGCGATAACTGCCGGGATAGCCGCCGCGAGGCCTATGGCCGTAGCGACGAGGGCCTCGGCGATACCCGGGGCCACGGTCTGGAGCGTCGGGACGCCCTGGCTCCCGGCAAGGCCTATGAACGACGTCATTATGCCCCAGACCGTGCCGAAGAGGCCTATGAACGGGGCGGCGCTGCCCGTCGTAGCGAGGAATATCAGGGAGCCTTCTAACTTCGCCGTTTCCGAAGCCATCGTCCTCTTGAGCGCCCTTTCGACGAGCTCCACGACCCCGAGCTCGTTCGCTATGGCGTCCGGGCCGCCCTTCTGCTCCCCGCCCTGGCCCGAGCCCCCGGGACGGCGGAGCTTCAGTATCTCCGTGTACCCGGCCCTGAAGACCTCCGCTATCGGTCCTTTTATATGCTTCGTCGAGGAGAAAAGGTTCCCGAAGTTCCCGCTCGCGTTATAGAGCTCGAGGAACTTTTCGGACTGTTTGCCGGCCTTTCTCAGGACGATCGCCTTCGAGAAGATGATCGCCCAGCAGACGACCGACATCAGGAAAAGAAGGAGCAGGACCATCTTTACGACAGGCCCCGCATCCGAAACGAGATGCATTATGTTTATCTGCCCGCCGTTAGAGGCCTGGGCTTCAACAGCAAGAAATAACCAGTTTGTCATGTGTGCTGCCCTGCTGAAAAGATGG
>JADLGH010000088.1 GCA_020849425.1 Candidatus Dadabacteria bacterium | reverse complement strand
CGAGGCTCGCGGCCGGGCCGGGGGTCGCGTACGTCAGCATACCGGAGGACGGGACGGTCGTAGAGGTCGGGCTCCACGAGCCGGAGATCATACGCGAGATAGAAGTCGGCGGGACCCCCGGCACGATGACGGCCTTTGCGATTAAAGAGGTTCAGCATTGACGAAGAAAGCCGCCGGTCGAGCGGCTACGACCAGGCAGCGGCCGCCGGGATCTTCAACACCGGCGGCCGCTTCAATACGGGAAGGAAATATGAATTCAGAGAAGAAGGAAAAATTCGACGTCGTTATTGTGGGCGCGGGGGCGGCGGGCGTGGGGATGGGCTCGCTGCTCAGGCTCCTCGGACTAAGGAAATTCATCCTCCTCGAAAGGCGCGAAGTCGGGGCGTCTTTCGGCAAATGGCCCCGGGAGATGAATTTCATTACCCCGTCGTTCCCCGGGCACGGGTTCGGCATGCTGGACCTGAACGCCGTCGTGCCGAACACGTCCCCGGGCCACATATTCAAGCTGGAGCACCCGGACGGGCAGAGCTACCGGATATACCTCAAGAGCGTGGCCGCGCACTTCGAATTGCCGGTAAGGACCGGCGTCGACGTCGCCCGCATCGAGCCTCGCCGCGCCGGGGGCTTCGACATACAAACGAATAAGGGCGCGATAAGGAGCCGGTTCGTTATATGGGCGGCCGGGGAATACCAGTATCCGGCCCTGGACGCCTTCCCCGGCTCAGAGCACTGCATACACAACTCGGCCGTCTCGTCGTGGCGGGACATAAGGGGGGAGGACGTCATCGTTATCGGCGGATTCGAGAGCGGCATAGACGCCGCCGTGAACCTGACGGCGCTCGGGAAGAAGGTGAGCGTGTACGACAGGGAAGAGGCGTGGAAGAGCGAGTCGAGCGACCCGAGCTGCAGCCTGTCGCCGTATACGTCGCGGCGGCTTATATCGGCCGTGGATTCCGGGCGCCTTACACTGAACGGGAATTGGGGCATCGGGGACGTCAAGAAGACGGACGGGGGATACATCCTTTCTAACGGGGCCAAAAAGCTTTTTACGAGCAGCCCCCCGGTTCTCGCGACCGGATTCAAATCGAGCCTCGTGATGGTCAAAGACCTCTTCGAATGGGAGGAGAAGGAAAACTATCCGCTTCTGACGGAGAGGGACGAGTCCACCGTCACGCCGGGCCTCTTCCTTACCGGCCCCAACGTAAGGCACGGGGAGCTCATATTCTGCTTCATTTATAAATTCAGGCAGCGTTTCGCCGTAATAGCGGGCGAGCTCGCGGAAAGGCTCGGAAGGCGGAAGCTCGACGAATCGGTCCTGGATTTTTACCGCCGGGAGGGGATGTTCCTCGACGACCTTTCCTGCTGCGGCGACGAGTGCGAGTGCTGAAACGAAATCCGGATATCGAATCGGTTATAGCAAAAATTTTAGGGAGGCGGCATGGGCCGGGCGGAACGCAGCATAGAGAACATAGGGAAAACTTACGTCGTCGTAGGGAGGGAGAGCGTCGGGAAGTCGCAGCTCATAGCCTCGCTCACAGGGAAGCCGGCGAGCTCCTCCAACTTCAGGGGCACCACCGTATCGATAGACAAATACACGCTCGGGAACACGGCCTTCCTCGACACGCCCGGGATAATGCGGGACTCGGACAGCATAGCGGTGCGCATGACGCTCAGGCAGCTGAAGGAGAACGACCCGGTGATACTCGTCGTCCAGGCGACGAACATGGACGAGGACTTAGAAGAGCTGCGTCCTATTGTAGAAGGCAGGCTCGGGATCATGATCGTTACGTTCCGGGACAAGGTGGACGGGCTTTCGAACGCCGAGGCCGCGTTCGGGAAGCTGAGGGCGCGGGCAGGCGTTCCGGTAATCCCGGTCAACGCCCGGAACCTGTCTGCCGCGGACAAGTCGGCGATCGATGGGGCGCTTTTGTCCCCGGGCATGTTCGCCCCCGGAAATGAAAACGAAAAAACCGGTCTCGAAGCGCCGCCCGAAAGAGGCGTATTCGAAATCCCCGTACTGGGGCAGGCTTTATCACTTATTCTCCTTTTTCTTCCCGCATGGATAGCCGTTCGGAACGCGAACGGCCTGGCCGATTCGTTTTACGACCCGCTCGGAAGAGCGCTTGCCCCTTTACTTGGAGCAGTGAACGCGCTCCCCGGGCCGCTCGCAGCGACGCTGGGCGGCGATTACGGATTATTCGCCATGAGCCCTTTCCTCTTTTTATACGCCGTCCCCACGGTGATCGTCTTCTCGGTAATACTCGCTGTCTACAAGGGCAGCGGCCTCATCGACAGGTTGACCGTTTCGCTTCATCCGCTCCTCCTGCCGTTCGGGATTTCGGGCCGCGATCTCGTACGCGTAATAATGGGCTTCGGATGTAACGTCCCCGCCGTCATAAACACCCGCTCGTGCTCGAGCTGCTCGCGCGGGGCGTGCATCTCCGCCATATCGTTCGGCTCCGCCTGCTCCTACCAGCTCCCCGCGACGCTGGCCGTGTTCGGCGCGGCGGGCATGGCGTACCTTGCGCCCTGGTATCTCGCGCTCCTGGCCGCTACCACTCTCATCTACCTGAGGATAACAGTGCCCCGCGAGGCAAGGCTCGGGACAAACAGGCTCAGGCTCACGGGACGGGTTTTTCTACAATGGCCGCGGCCGAAAGACATATGGCGCGAAAGCTGGTACGTGATAAAGCAGTTTTTCGTCATGGCATTACCGGTCTTTTTCCTTATATGCATAGCGGCCGCGCTGATGCAGTGGTCCGGCCTGCTCGGCTTTTTAAGCGAGGCGCTGGCGCCGGTCATGTCGCTCTTCCACCTCCCCTGGCAGGCGGCGCCGGCCCTCATCTTGGGATCGATACGGAAAGACGGGATAGCGATAGGGCTTCTAAACGGGGAGATGGATTCGTTGAAGGCGCCCCTCGGGGGGCCGGTCGAGGTGCTTACAGTCGTGTATCTCGCGGGCGTGCTCCTCCCGTGCCTCGTAACGTCGCTGACGGTGGCGCGGGAGACGTCGGCGCGGTTCGCTCTCCGGATGATGGCGAGGCAGGCGGCAGCGGCGTCGTGTTTCGCGCTCGTGATAGCGTGGGGCGGACACGCGGTAACGAGGCTGATTTAGGAATCGGCAGGCGGCCGGATGGAACGGCCTTATCCCGGTTTTCATAATGGAAAGAGAAGAAATGAATATGGATAATCCTGTTCCGCTCACGATAATCGGCGGTTTTCTGGGTGCGGGAAAGACGACCTTACTCAATTACGTGCTTCACTCGGAGCACGGGCGGAAGGTCGCCGTGCTGGTGAACGATTTCGGCGAGATTAACATAGATTCGGAGCTCATCGTCGGCATAGAGAACGAAGTCGACAACACGATAAGCCTTTCGAATGGATGCATCTGCTGCTCGCTCAGGGGAGACATGCTCCTTTCGATAATAGAGCTCCTCGAACGGCCGGAGCCGCCTGAATACATCATCATCGAGGCGAGCGGGGTGTCGGACCCCGCGGCTATCGCCCTTAGCTTCCTGATGCCGGACGTAAGGAGGCTTATAAGGGTGGAGAACATTATAACGGTCGTCGATGCGGAGCAGGTAAAGGGATTGACGAGGGGAGAGAACGCCGAGCTCGGAATCGCCCAGATATCCGTCGCCGACGTCCTGGTGCTGAACAAGGCGGACCTCGTCGGTAACGAGAGGCTGTCCGACGTCAGGGGGTGGCTGCGCGGGATTATGCCCGGCGCGCGGATCGTGGAGGCCAGGTTCGGCAGGGTGCCGCTCGAGCTCGTCTTCGGGCTCGGGGGCTACGACCCGGACCGGCTCCTTGCGAGGGAGCCGGTGGACGTGCACGTTCACGCGGGAGAGCCCGGTCACTCACACGCCGGGGACCGCAGCCACGAAAAGGTGTTCGCAACGTGGAGCTTCGAGACGGGCAGGATGCTTTCCTACGAGCTAGTCCGTAAGGCCGTGAAGACCCTCCCGCCGACTATATTCCAGGCGAAGGGGATACTGCATCTGGACACGTTCCCCGACATGCGTGGGGTTCTGAACGTCGTTGGAAGGAGGTGCGCGCTCTCGTGGGGGATGCCGTGGGGCAGCCAAAAGCCATATTCCAGGTTCGTGCTTATAGGGACCCCGGATGGTGTTGACCCTGAGAAACTGGAAGCACATTTCGAGGGGTGCCTGGAGCCGAATTTCGCACGGTGAAGCCAGGGTAAAGAGCTTCCGCCCCCTGCTATGTTTTTCGACGTTGCGGGGTTTACAAATGCGTATATTGTGGGATACTTAACCGTTTCTACAGGAAATTGGGAGAATGCCATGTCGCAAAAATGCATGATTACAGGGAAAAAGCCGCTCGTCGGGAATAACGTATCCCACGCGAACAACAAGCTGAAGCGCCGCCAGAACCCGAATCTTCAGTGGAAGAGAATATTCGTCCCCGAGCTCGGAAGGAGCGTCAGGATCAGGATTACCACCCGCGCCTTAAGGACGATAAACAAAAAAGGCCTCCTTCCTTTCCTCAAGGATAACGGGCTTACGATAAAGGACCTCGGCTAGACCCACCAAAAAATTACTGGAAATCCGGCCGGCCCTGATTATATTGTAGATTGATATGTCAGTCTTCGTAAAACGCATGGCACGGCCGCTTCTGTTCAGCGCCCTGGGCGCGGCGGCCGCGACGCTCAGGGACGAGAACAAGCTCAAGACGCTCGTCGTCTCGGCCGGCGACAAGCTGAATTCCGCCCACTCGGGCATAAAATCCGTCGGAAACGACGCACGGACGCTGAGAGACCTCGTCGGGGCATGGATGAGAAGGGAGTACAGGGATGTGCCCTGGTCTACGCTCCTTCTCACGGCCGGGGCGCTCGTATACTTCGTAAACCCGCTGGACGCCATCCCGGACATAGTGCCGGCGACAGGCCTCATAGACGACGCCGGGGTCATAGGTTTCGTCCTCGCGTCGGTGAAAAACGACATAGAGAAATTCAGAAAATGGCAGGCGGATTCAACCGGGGTCGGCACAGGCTCCAAAAACGCCGGGCCCGAAATGACGGCCGGCCTGTAATCCCCCCTAGCCTTCCAGGTGCTCGTATTGTCCTTTTAACTGCTCGACGACAGCCGGGTCGGCAAGGGTCGTCGTATCTCCCAGCACCGAGCCCTCGGCGATATTCCTCAGGAGACGGCGCATGATCTTCCCGCGTCGCGTCTTTGGAAGCTCCGCAGTGAATATTATTTCGTCGGGCCTGGCTATCGCCCCTATCTTGCCGGAGACGTGTTTTCTGAGCTCGTCGACAAGCTCCTTACTCGACTTGACCTTGCTCTTGAGCGTCGTGAACGCGACTATGGCCTGCCCCTTGAGCTCGTCCGCCCTTCCTATGACGGCCGCCTCGGCGACGGACGGATGATCCACGAGCGCGCTTTCGACTTCCATCGTGCTTATCCTGTGACCCGCGACGTTCATAACGTCGTCCACCCTGCCGAGAAGCCAGAAGTAGCCGGCCTTGTCCCTCTTCGCGCCGTCGCCCGTGAAATACATATTCGGAAACCTGCTCCAGTACTGGTCGACGTAACGCTTCGGGTCGCCGTAGATAGTCCTCAGCATGGAGGGCCAGGGGGTTTTGATGACGAGATAACCGGCGCCCTCTTTTATGGTCTTTCCCATTTCGTCCACTATATCGGCCTCGACGCCGGGGAACGGGAGCGTGGCCGAGCCGGGTTTTAGTGTCGTTATGCCGGGGAGCGGGGTTATGAGTATGCAGACGGTCTCGGTCTGCCACCACGTATCTACGACGGGGCATTTACCGTTGCCTATGTTGGCGTGGTACCACATCCACGCCTCGGGGTTTATGGGCTCTCCGACGGAGCCGAGGAGGCGGAGCGAGCCGAGATCATGCTTTTTCGGGTGCTCCTCGCCCCATTTCATGAACGACCTTATAGCCGTCGGGGCCGTATAGAAAATCGTGACCCCGTATTTTTCGACTATCTCCCAGAACCTGTCGAAATCCGGGTAGTCGGGCGTGCCCTCGAACATTATCGTCGTCGCCCCGTTGGCGAGCGGGCCGTAGATGATGTAGCTGTGCCCCGTGACCCAGCCGATGTCGGCCGTGCACCAGAAGGTGTCCTCTTCCTTGAGGTCGAATACCCACTTGGTGGTGGCGTAGACGCCGACAAGGTAGCCGCCCGTCGTGTGCACCACGCCCTTCGGTTTCCCGGTGGTGCCGCTCGTGTAGAGCATGAAGAGCAT
>JADLGH010000087.1 GCA_020849425.1 Candidatus Dadabacteria bacterium | reverse complement strand
GTACTTCTGTATGTAGTTCCGCTTCAGCGTCAGGTCTTCTGTGTTTATTCGCATGGCTTAACCCTTCCCTTATCATTCTATCCCGGAGAATTCCAGCCCCGAATTATCTAACATCTACAGCAATGACAAAAAATACTTGATGGGTTGCTTGCGGAAGTGGATTCCCGATAAATACGCTCGGGAATGACAGAATAATTAATTGAATCCCCCTAACCCCTGACCCCGTTTTGGGTTATGCCGCTGTCGAGCTGTACTGGGACGGACTCCGTTGCGGGTGGCCAAGTGCAACCGAATGCTCACTAGCTCGCATTCGTTCCCCGGAGGGGAGAGGGGAGGATTAGGCATATCGCGGAGTCACGGACGCGCGGGAGATGGTAAAAAGTCTCGTCCCGTGCTAGGTCGGGTGCCAGCGGACGCCGTCCTCTATCCTATGAAACTGTACGGCAGTCTACGGAGATGGACGCTCTATGGCTGAGTACAAGGTTATGGTCACGGCCACCGGTCGCCAACACGCGCGGCGTGCTTGAAACATCCATACCCTCAAGTATATTTAAACCCCGTATTCGACTGCTGGGCCTTCAGCTAAGGTATCAACCATAAATGGAATCAATATTTAGCGGGAACCTGTCACTAATATTATTCTTTCCCCTTGTAGGCATCCCCCTGGTTCTGCTGCTTTCCTACGCCGGCAAGGACCAGGAGAGGATGAAGATCGGGGCGCTCGCCGTTGCGGTAATCGAGTTCCTTCTCTCTATTCCGCTTTTCACCAATTTCGAGCTCGGATTCGCCGGGATGCAGTTCGAAACGAAGATTCCGTGGCTTACGGGGCTCGGGGTGAGCTATCACATAGGCGTGGACGGCATAAGCATACTCCTCGTCATGCTGACGACGTTCCTGATGCCGATTACTCTCCTCAGCACCTGGAATTCGATACACAAGGGCATGAGGGAGTTCCTGGTAGTGATGCTCTTCCTCGAAACCGCCCTCCTCGGGACGTTCGTCGCCCTCGACATGATCCTTTTCTTCGTGTTCTGGGAGGCGGTCCTCATACCGATGTATTTTATCATCGGCATATGGGGGACGGACAGGCGCATTTACGCCGCGCTCAAGTTCTTCCTTTATACGGCGTTCGGAAGCGCGCTGATGCTCATTGCTATCTTTTACCTCTATTACCTTCACATACAGCAGTTCGGCTTCCCGTCGATGGACGCGCTCGACTTTTACAAGCTCAAAATACCGTTCAGCGGCATACTTAGCCCGCAGGGGCTGGCGTTCTTCGCCTTCTGCCTCGCCTTCGCGATAAAGGTGCCGATGTTCCCCGTGCATACGTGGCTGCCCGACGCGCACGTCGAGGCCCCGACCGCGGGCAGCGTGGTACTGGCCGGTATCCTGCTGAAGATGGGTACGTACGGCTTCGTACGTTTCCTGATGCCGTTCTTCCCGGACGCCGTCGAAGCGTATCTGCCTGTGCTGATAGTGCTCGCGCTTATAGGGATCATCTACGGCGCGATGGTAGCCTTCGCGCAGAAGGATTTGAAGAAATTAGTCGCCTATTCGAGCGTGAGCCACCTCGGCGTCGTGATGCTCGGTGTGTTCGTCCTTAACGTGCAGGGCATGCAGGGCGGCATATACCAGATGGTGAACCACGGTATTTCGACGGGGGCGCTCTTTATCCTGGTCGGGATGCTGTACGACAGGCGGCACACGAAGAAGATCGCCGAGTTCGGCGGCCTGGCGAAGGTGATGCCGCTCTTCGCGGCGTTCTTCCTGATTGCGACGCTGTCGTCTATAGGGCTCCCGCTCCTGAACGGTTTTGTCGGGGAGTTTCTCGTTCTCCTGGGCGCGTTCGAGTATAGCTACAAGTACGCGGCCATAGGCACGACCGGCATAATCCTGGGCGCGGTTTACATGCTGTGGGCGTATCAGAAGGTGCTGCTCGGCCCGCTCGAAAATCCCGAGAACAAGGGTCTTAAGGACGCGAGCGCGAGGGAGATAATCGTGCTCCTCCCGCTGACCGTGATGATGTTCGTAATGGGTATTTATCCCAAGCCCTTCCTCGAAAGGATGGAGCCTTCGGTCGAGGCGCTGCTGAGGGCGAAGTACCCGAATAGCGCCGTCGTCATACACCAAGGCGAGCGCCCGCCCTCGGATCTACCTTATCGAGTATCTCACGAATAATATCTTCGGGCTTTATTCCCTCGGCCTCGGCCCTGAAGTTGAGGACTATCCTGTGCTTGAGGACCGGACCGGCTATGGCGTCCACGTCTTCGGTGGAGGGTGTGAATCTCCCGTCGAGGACGGCGCGGGTTTTGCTGCCGAGTATGAGGTACTGGGAGGCCCTGGGCCCGACGCCCCACGAAACCCCCTGCCTTACGGCCTCGGGAGTGTTCGGGTCTTCGGGGCGGGTGGCCCGCGCGACCCTTACGGCGTAGGATGCGACGTGGTCCGGGACGGGGACCCTGTGTATGAGCTCCTGGTATTCGAGGATCTTGTTCGAGTCGAGTATCTTCGAGAGAACGGGTTTATACGTGCCCGTCGTCGTCTGGACTATCTTTATCTCTTCTTCGTAGGACGGGTAGGTGACGTCTATCTGGAACATGAACCTGTCGAGCTCGGCCTCGGGCAGGGGATAGGTGCCTTCCTGCTCTATCGGGTTCTGCGTCGCGAAGACGAGGAACGGCGAGGCTATGGGATACGTCTCGCCGCCGACCGTAACGCGTTTTTCCTGCATCGCCTGGAGAAGCGCGGCCTGTGTTTTCGGGGACGCCCTGTTTATCTCGTCGGCGAGAAGGATATTGCAGAATATGGGGCCGTGGATGAACCTGAAGAAGCGTTTGTCCGAGAGCTGGTCCCTTTCGAGGATTTCGGAGCCCGTTATATCGGACGGCATGAGGTCGGGCGTGAACTGGACGCGGTTGAACTTGAGGCTGAGGACGTCCGAGAGTGTGCTTACGAGAAGCGTCTTCGCGAGGCCCGGGACGCCGACGAAGAGGGAGTGCCCGGCGGACATGAGGGAGATGAGGAGGAGGTCTACCACCTTTTCCTGCCCGACTATGACCTTGCCTATCTCGTTTACTATCTCGCCGCGTACGCGGGCTATCTCATTTACCGTTTCCGTGTCGTTTCTGTTTTCGGCTTCGTTCATTTTTCCTGCTCCTGGTATCCGAGTATTTTAAGCATCCTGCCGTGCTTTTCGGCCTCTTCCTTCCGCCCCTCGGCCTCGTAAATGGTCTTGAGCGCCGAGTGGACGTGCGGGTCGAAGGGGTTCACGTAGAGGGCCGCGGTGAACGATTCCTCGGCCCGTGCCGTGTTGCCCTTGGCGAGGAATATGCGGCCGAGGACGAGGTTTATGTCTATCTCGTCGGGGTAGAGCTCGGAAAGGGGCTCCACGGCGGCGAGGGCCTTGTCCTGCTCGCCCCGGCGGCTGAGAGCCGTGGCCATGCGCGTCGATATGACGAGCGAGCCCGGGTCGAACGTGAGCGCCTTGCCGTATTCGTACACCGCCGCTTTCAACCTGCCCCTTTCGCCGAGAAGGTCGCCGAGGCGGGTGTGGTCGCGCGCCTTCCTGTCGTCGATGTCGACGAGGTCTTCGCTGCCGTCGGGCCCTTCTTCGGAGTCCTTAATTATCTTGACGCCCTTTACCTGCATGCCGGGAATCATTTCGCGGAGATTTTTATCTTCGAGGTAGGCCCGCCACGACGTCATGAAGTCGCCGAACGGAAGCCCCGTGACTTCCTCTATCGCGGACTCGTAATCGTCCCGCTTTCTCATCGAGTCGAGGAGCGCGACGAGGCCGTCGTCGCCCCATTTATCGACGAGGAAGCCGACGCTCGTCCCGGCCTGGGCGAAGGCGAGCTGGGCCTCGCGGGCGCTGTCGAGCATCGCCAGCGACGGGTGCATTTTTTCTATCGGGACGAGGTTGTCGCGCTCGAGCGCGTCGGCGAGTATCGTCTCGTAAAAGGGCGTCAGCACGTTGCGTTTTTCTTTTCTCCAGCGGGCTTCCTCGAACTTGGCGATGCCCTCGTGGAGCCAGACGGGGACCGTGTTCTCGCTCTTTAAAAATATGAGGTAGTGCGTGTATTCGTGTGCGAGTGTGTCGGCCCATGTGTATCCCTTGGGGAGGAGCCTCGGGGATAGAATCATGATACGGTTGAATTTGCATATGCCGACCACGCCGGTCGTCTCGACGTTTTCGGGCGGGCGGGTCGAGGCGAGCGTGAAGCTTTCGAGGTCGGGATATATTTCGATTATGACGGGCCCCTCGGGATAGGTTTCGAGGTCGAGCCCGATCTCGTAGCGCGACTTTTCGAGTACGTCCATGCCGAGCTCGGCGACGACGAGGTCCTTCGGGTGCGCGTACCTGATGACGAAGTTCCCGGACGCGACTTCCTTCCAGTCGGGCCTGTTCCCGGATGCGAGGGCGACGAACCCGATAAACCCCCGCCCCTTGTCTCCGTCCGTGGAATTTTCGAGCACCTTGCCGGCGTATTCGCCCGCCTTTTCGTAATTGCCCTTGTAGAACTCTACGATTGCGTTCAGGTACCAGGCTTCGAGCCTCTTGTCTTCGGTGTCCGCCGCCCGCAGCATGTCCCCGGCTTTCCGGGCCGCTTCGCTTATCTTCCACCTTTTTATGTCGTCCTCCGCGGATTGCAGGAGGGACGGCTGTTCGGGGGCGGGCTCCGCCAGCGCGGCCGTGTGGGCCGCGGCCGAAAGGAGGAGCGCGAGCGCCGTTACGAGTATGGAGAGGGGCTTCATTTTATTATCCTGTCGTAGTATTTCCTGTTGAGCTCTCCGTAACCCTCGGGGGAGCCGCTTTTCATCGCCTCGATGATCCTTTCCTTAAACGCCTTGCCGACCTCGGAATCGTCCGCCGCGGGAATCTCGACGTAGCGCGTGTCCATGCCCTGGGAGCCCGCGGCCTGGCGCTGCCCGAGCACCATGGGCACGGACTGGCCGTTGCCGCGCGCGCTGGCCTGCATTTTCTGGAGGAGCCCTTCGGCCTCTTCGCGGGCGCTTTTCAGCGACTTTACGGCCTCGTCCTGGTTGGAAATGGCCTTCGATATCTCGTTCCCTCCGAGGCTGTCGGAAGCCTTGCCCATGAAGTTTTCAGCGTCGCTTACCTTCTCGCCTATGCCGGGGCTGAGCGGGAGGTCCCCGGACATTTCGCTTATCTCGCTTCCGAGTGCGCCGGTGTCCTTTCTTATCTCGTCCTGTCTTTCGGCCATGCCGGCGGACTCGGGCCTCTGCTGATTCGATTTCAGGAATTCTTCGAGGTCTTTCACTATATCGCCGGAAATCCGGCTCGAATTCGAGAGCTCGGGGCGGCCGGCCCGCAGGTTGCCGACGCCGGCGTCGCCGAGGTCGAGGAGGTTCTCGGACGTTTGCCTGAGCGCGCGGGCGTTCTTGAGCGATTCGCTTATGTCCATGGATTCGAGCCAGTTCCCGAGCTCCTCGGCCTTCTGGATGCCGGTGTCGAGGAGATAGCCGCCGTCGGGGGATGTTTCGATGCGCGCGCCGTCCGTGATTTTGGCCTTCGCCTCCATGAGGTTCTTTTTTATTTCGGCTACTTTCTCTTTTTGCTTGTCTATGAAGTCCCGGAGGCTCCTGCTCCGGGCCCCCTCGTCTTCGAGCAGGGACTGCTTCATCTCCCGGGTGGATTGTTTGACCGCCTCCTGCTCGCGCTCGAGGCCGCCGATTTCGGATATGATTTCGTTAAGCCTCGTCATGTCCCGGGACATCTGCGACGAGCCGAATGACTGGAGCCCGCTTTCGAGCGAGGCCACCATGCCCTGGAGGGTTTGCTCGAGCTGGGCAAGCGCAGAGAGGGCGCCGTCTATGTCGCCGTTCTCCATCATCCTGCGCAGCTCGTCGAGCTTGCTCTTCATGTCCATCGATTTGAATGCGTCTTCGTTTAAAAAGCCCTCGCGTATGTCGCCGCTCATCCCGGCCATCTTTTGGGCGAGCTCGGACATTTTCCTTTCGAGCTCGCGGAGCTTGTTCTCTATATCGCTGCGGAGCGCCTCGTCGCCCGTCTCGCCGAGCCTGCTCAGCATCTCGGAAAGCTCGCCGTACTCGGACAGGAGCTCCCTCCCCGACAGAAGGGATTCGCGAAGCCTTTCGCCCTTGAGCATGGAGTCGAGGTAGAGGATGTCTTCCTCGAATTCGGCTATCACCCTGTCCATGAGGCGGCCGAGCCGGGCCGTGTCTATGACGTCGAAGGATTCGAGCAGCGAGCGGCGCTCGGAGAGGAGGTCGTCTATCCTGACGTCCATGTTGGCGAGGGCCAGGAACTGCGTGTAGTCGGAGCGGTTGTCCTCCTTCATGCCTTCGAGGATTCCCTTGAGCGTCGAGGACGCGCCTTCGACACCGGAAGTGATCCGGGCCTGCGCCTTGAGCGCGTTTTCGGCCGGCTGCCCCCCGGCAGTGAGGGATTCTTTGTACGTATCGACGGCGTCGATCTCGTCGCCGAGGACGTCTATCATCTCTTCCATGAGTTTTTCGGTCTCGGTTATGACCTCGCGGTGCTTCTGTTTTTCGTCCGAGAGCTTTACCGTTACGGCGTTCGATACGCCGGGCTTGGGGCCCGAGACGGAGTCGTTGTCGAAGGCCTCGACCCTTAGCTCTATCGTCCCCCCGGCGCCGAAATCGACGCTTCCGGTGTCGAAGACGTAGGCGTCGTTATGCGAGGCGCGCCCGCCCGGGGCCTTGCCGATGAACCTGTCCGACTTTCCTTCGCCGCCTTCCCACGTGAGCCTGAATTCGGAGAGGCCGAAATCGTCGTCGGCTTCGTAGAGTATTTCTATCCGTCCGCCGGAGTCGGCCTCGACCGTCTCGCCGCCGGGGGTGGTTATGGCGACCCTCGGCGGGGCGTCTTCCCCGGCGGTTATGGAAAAGGGCTCCGAGGCGTAGTCTCTCGAAGATTCGACTATCCTGTAGCTCCCGTCGCCGAGTACGGTGAAGGAGGCGTTTATCCTCCCGTCCTTCACGGATACGGGGAAGGAAGAGCCGTTTTCGAGCGCGAGGCTGCCGGCGGAGAACTTCCCGAGGGGGCGCGCCGAGAACGTGACCCTGGCGCCCTTGAGCGCCTTTACGTCGCCGCTCCCGCCGGAGAGCTCCTGCTGCGGGAGCTTCGTGTAAGCCGGGTAGTCGAGTGTGAGCTCTATATCGGCGAGGCCGAGCCTCCGGGAGCTTTCACCGGGATAGAGCTCGGAGCCGAGGAGGAACGACCTGAAGCCCGCGGGGGCGATAAATAGCGCGAGCGCCGCGACGAGCGCGGACGCCGCGAGCGGGGCGGCGTATCGCTTTAGCTTCTTTCCCGTATATATAGAGGAGAGGTCCCCCGTTTCGAGCCTCTTCGCGGCGTAGTCTATATGCGCAGAGGCCAGCTCGCGGGAGCCGTGTATATCTCCCTTTTCCATGGAGATTCCTCCGAGCTCGACCGCGCTCAGAGTGTCTTCACCGAGCCCCGGGGAGATTTTGTCGAGGTTTTCGAGGATGCCGTCCCCGCGCTTTTTGTAAAACGGGAGAAAAATAAGGAGGTAAGCCCCCGTGGCCGCCGCCGCTATGACGAGGATCTTAAGCGCCGAGTAGTAGACCGGGTTTTCGGAGATGAGCGAAAGGAACCCCGCGGCGGAGAGGGCGGCGAGCAGCACCACGGCCGCGCCGGCGAGCCCTTTCAGGAGAAGAAAGCTTCTTCTTTTCCTGCCGAGTATCTTTAGGAGCGAGCCTAGTTTTTCCCGAGAACCTTCACTCCGCATGGACTTAAAAGGTTACCCCACACATACCCCCAAAGAAAGTTGGTAGGTGGAATTTACTATGCTATGCTAATCGGTCGCCGAAAAAACGGATACAATTAATCATGGGATACAGGAAGCTTCTGACGAAGAGAATGGATTTTTCCGCGTCTCACCGGTACTGGAACCCGGGATGGAGCGAGGAGAAGAATAGAGAGGTGTTCGGAAAATCCGCGAGCCCGCACGGACACGGGCACAATTATGCCCTCGAGCTTACGGTGGAGGGGGAGGCGGACCCGGAGACGGGGATGATCATTAACCTTTATGACCTTAAGAAAATAATGAAGGAAGTACTGGAAGATTTCGACCACAAGCATTTAAACGAGGACAATCCGCATTTCAGGACTCTCGTGCCGACGACGGAAAACATCGCCCGCGTCCTCTGGGACGGTTTTAAGGAGAAGATACCGGGGGACGGGAGGTGCCGGCTCTACAGGGTGAGGCTCTACGAGACCCGGGACATGTACGTCGATTACTGGAGGGACGAGGACTGATGGAGCACGTGACGGTAACGAAGACCTACCGTTTTTCCGCGGGGCACAGGCTGGCGATAAAGGGCCTTACGGACGAGGAAAATTTCAGGATATTCGATACGTGCTCGAACCCCCGGGGACACGGGCACGATTATTACCTGGAGGTGAAGGCCGCGGGGGAAATCGACCCCGTAAGCGGAGTCGCCGTCCCGGAAAGCACCCTCGACGAGGCCGTCCTGCCGGTCATCGACGACCTCGACTACAAGCGCCTCGACGTCGAGGTTCCCTATTTTTCAGACAATCAGCCGACAGGGGAGAACATAGCGGAATATTTATGGAAGCGGCTCGGGGACGGGCTCGGGAAGAGTCTCGTTCACATAAGGCTGAGCGAGACGGCGACGAGCTATTTCGAGTTCTACGAAGAGGAGACATATCCTTATGAGCGTTGAAACGGCAATAAGGGAGATATTGATTAAAATCGGGGAAGACCCGGAAAGGGAGGGGCTCAGGGACACGCCGGACCGCATGGCGAGGATGTTCGGGGAGCTCACCGCCGGGTATGCGGCGTCGCCCGAGGAGATAATAAGGGAAGCCCTTTTTCATATCAAGTACGACGAGATGGTAGTCGTGAAGGACATCGAATTTTACAGCCTCTGCGAGCATCACATGCTGCCGTTCTTCGGGAACTGCAGCGTGGGGTACATACCCAACGGAAAGATAGTCGGCCTCAGCAAGATACCGAGGATAGTGGAGGTGTTTTCGAGGAGGCTCCAGGTGCAGGAGAGGATGACGGCGCAGATAGCCGATTTCCTCATGGACGAGCTTCATCCGCTGGGCGTGGCCGTCGTGGCCGAGGCCAAGCACCTGTGCATGGCGATGAGGGGCATAATGAAGGCCGACGCGAGCATGCTCACGAGCTCTATGAGGGGGGCGTTCAAGAAGGACGAGAGGACGAGGGCCGAGTTCCTGAGTTTTATAGGCAAAAAGGCATGACGGCAGGGAATAGTAATAATTTCGAGTTCGTATATAATTAAGGGTCTAAACCCGGAGTGTGTGCAGGTAACGAATGCAGCGAATAGTGGTCCTCGGACTCAGCCACAAAACCGCACCGGTTGAGCTTCGTGAGCGCTTTGCCTTCACGAAGGACGAATTGGAGCTGAGCCTCCCGGCGCTCGCGGGAATGCCGTACGTGAGCGAGTGCCTCGTGCTTTCGACGTGTAACCGCGTGGAGGTGTACGCGGTGTCGGAAGACGTCGACAGGTGCATCGAATCCATAAAGACGTTCCTTTCCGAAGCACGCTCGATCCCGGTCCAGGAGTTCTCGCCTTATCTCTACGCGTCGGTGGGGCACATGGCCGTCCGCCACGTGTATAACGTGGCGGCGGGGCTCGATTCGATGGTCGTCGGCGAGCCGCAGATACTCGGGCAGATAAAGGATGCGTACAGGACGGCGTACATAAAAGGCACCGCAGGGCTGATATTGAACAGGCTCTGCCATTCGGCGTTCTTCGTCGCCAAGCGAATCAGGACGGAGACCGGGGTAGGGTCGAGAGCCGTGTCCGTGAGCTACGTCGCCGTCGAGCTCGCGAAGAGAATATTCGACGATTTGACGAAAAGGTCCGTCATGCTGATAGGCGCGGGGGAGATGGCGGAGCTCGCCGCGAGGAACCTCATAGGCGCGGGCATCGGCGAGCTCGTCATATCGAGCCGGAGCTTTTCGAGCGCGTCGAATCTCGCCGAGAGCCTGAACGGGAGGCCGATACGGTACGAAGAAATATTCTATAGCCTAAAAGACGTGGACATCGTGATAACGGCGACGGGATCGCCGGACTTCGTCATAAAGCCGCATCACATGCGCGAGGCCCTTAAGCTCCGGGGGAACGAGCCTATATTCATGATAGACATAGCCGTCCCGCGCGACATAGACCCGAGGGTGGGGGAGCTGCCGGACATTTATCTTTACGACATCGACGACCTGAGGGGCGTTCTCGACGAGAATATAAGGTCGCGGCGCGAATGCGCCGCACGCGCCGAGGAGATAGTGCTCGAAATCGAAAGGGGATTCCAGACGTGGATAAACGGGCTTAAGGTGGTGCCGGCGATAATAGACCTCAAGAAGAGGTTCGAGCAGATAAAGTCTATAGAGGTCGAAAGGGCGCTCGCCAAGCTGGAGAACTATTCCGATAAGGACAGGGAGGTCATCGACGGCATGGCGTCCCGGATAATCGGCAAGATCCTTCACGGACCTCTCACGAATCTGAAGAAGGAGGCCTCGACGTCGAGGGGCGCTCTTTACGTGGATTCGGTCAAAAAACTTTT
>JADLGH010000086.1 GCA_020849425.1 Candidatus Dadabacteria bacterium | reverse complement strand
GCGCTCGCGTTTCTCCTTACGGGGAGCAAGATGCCGCTCGTTCTCATAGCGGGCGCGGCGCTCGCGGGATGGGCCGCGACGCTTTTTATAATGAGCATCGTCTCGACGACGCGGGTGAAGTATGACTCCGCGCTCGGCATGGTGCTGTCCGTATTCTTCGGGGCGGGGCTGGTGCTTCTTACCATAATACAAAAGCGCCCCGACGCGACGCAGGCGGGGCTCGACAAGTTCCTCTTCGGCCAGGCCGCCGCGCTCCTCGGGCGGGACGTCGTCACGATGGCCGTCCTCGGAGGGTTTTCGCTCCTGGCGGTCGGAGCGCTCTGGAAGGAGTTCAAGCTCCTGTCTTTCGACCCGGAGTTCGCGTCCACGCTCGGTTTCCCGGTAAGGGCGCTGGACATACTGCTCACCACGCTGATAGTCATAGCTATAGTTATAGGGCTCCAAACGGTGGGCGTCGTTCTCATGAGCGCGATGATCGTGGCCCCGGGCGCATCCGCGAGGCAGTGGACGGACAGGCTCGGAGTGATGATAGTGCTCTCGGCGCTCTTCGGCGCGGCGGCCGGCGTTACGGGGGCGGTTATCAGCGCCAGCGTGCCGAGGCTCCCGACGGGGCCTACAATAGTCGTGTCGGTTAGCGTGATAGTTATCGTTTCGGTTCTTTTCGCCCCGCGCCGCGGGATACTCTGGAGCAGGCTCAGGGACAGGCGGCAGAGGGGGCGGCTCAGGCTGGAAGCGATCCTGGAAGACCTTTACATACTCGCAAGAGAGCACCATGACAGCGGGCACGCGCATTCGGTGTCGGTGCTCAGGCTCATGAGTGCGGGGAAGGGCGGGGTCGAAAGCAGCCTCCTGATACTCGGCGAGCGCGGGCTCGTGCGCCCGGCCGGAAAGGGCGAGTGGGCGCTTACGCCGGCGGGCGTGGCGGAGGCCGCGAGGATCGTGGAGACGAGAAGGGGGCACACGGATGAGCGCTGAGCAGATAGATATTCAGATCATCGCCGCGCTCACGGCGGCGGCGTGCGCGGTACCCGGGGTCTTCCTGGTCCTCCGGCGCATGGCCATGATGAGCGACGCCATCAGCCATTCGATACTGCTGGGTATCGTGCTCGCGTTTTTCGTGGCGGGGAATGTGTCCTCGCCGCTTCTCATAATCGGCGCGGCGCTCAGCGGGGTTTTGACGGTGAGCCTGGTCGAGGTCCTTGCAAAGACGGGGCTCGTCAAGGAAGACGCCGCCATAGGGCTCGTATTCCCGCTTCTTTTCAGTATCGGCGTCATACTCATAGCGCGCTACACGTGGAGCATACACCTGGACGTGGATGCCGTCCTCCTCGGCGAGCTGGCGTTCGCCCCCTTTAACAGGCTCGTCGTCGGCGGGGTCGATATAGGACCGAAGTCCATGTACGTCATGGGGACCATTCTGGCGCTGAACCTCGCGTTCGTCCTGCTGATGTATAAGGAGCTAAAGCTCGCGACGTTCGACGCCGGGCTCGCGGCGGCGCTCGGCTTCGCGCCGGGGCTGATACATTATCTGCTCATGGGGCTCGTTTCGGTGACGGCCGTCGGGGCGTTCGACACCGTGGGCTCCATACTCGTCGTGGCGCTCATGATAGCGCCGCCCGCCGCTGCGTATCTCCTTACGGATAACCTCGCGCGGATGCTCGTGCTCAGCGTTTTGACAGGAATCGTTTCGGCCGTAGCCGGATTCTGGTTCGCCATACTCATCGACGCCAGCATAGCGGGGTCGATGGCGTCGGCCGCCGGGGCCCTTTTCCTGCTCGTTTTCCTCTTCGCCCCGGAGAGGGGACTGATTGCGGTCTATTCGCGGAAGTCGCACCAGAAGCGGGACTTTGCGGGGAGGATGCTCGTCATACACCTGCTCAACCACGAAGGGACGCCCGAGGAGGAGCGCGAATCGGAGGTCTCGCACCTCGAAGAGAGCCTCGGCTGGAAAGAGGATTTCGCTCGGAGCGCCGTCGTTTATTCGGTGAAGAAAGGACTCGTCACGGACAGTGGCGGAAGGCTTTCGCTTACCGAGAAGGGCAGGGAATTCGCCGGCAGGTCGCTGACGGAGTTTACAGCCTGAGACGGGGTTATTCGGAGAGCTCTTTTTTCTTCATGAGCTGGAGTATGAGGCTCATGAGTATTACGCCCTTGGCGCCGTCGTCATCTTCCTTAAGGGACTGGATGTAGTCCATATTGTCCTTTACGGATTCGTCGTCGGGCGAAATGCTGAGAGCCGTGCGGAGGACGTCGAGGGCCTCGTCGTACCACCCCTTTTCGGCGAGGGACAGTGCGAGGGCGTTGTAGGCGGGGATGAATTCCGGGGAGATGGATATGACCTCCCTGAATTTGGCCGCCGACTCGTCTATCCATCCGAAATCGAAGTAGCAGTTGCCTATGGAAAGGTGCGCCCATGTGTCGGACGGGCAGAACTCGACGTGTTTCCTGAACTCGAAAAGGGCCTCTTTCGTCCACCCCATGTCGAAAAAGCAGAGCCCCGTCTGGTAGTGGATTTCGTCGTTTATATAATCGACATCGGCGCCGGAGGCTGCGCATTCCTGGAAATACCTGAGCGCGTCCTCGTAAAGGCCGACGGAGCGGTACGTGAGCGCCATGTGCCACTTGGCTATGACGTAGGACGGGTCGAGCTCGAGGGCCTCGTGATACGACCTTATGGACTCGTCGTGCATGCCCATGCGGGCGAGCGTGATGCCGAGCTGCGTCCAGATATAGGGATCCCCGGCGTTGAGCTCCAAAGCCTTTCTGAAGTAGTAGACGGAAGCGTGGAACTCCTCCATCGCGTCGTATGTGAGCGCGAAGGAGAGATAAACGTCGGGATCTTCGGGCGCGATCTTGATGGCTTTGGTGAGCTCTTTAAGCGCGTCTTCGAATCGTCCGGCTTCCTTATAATCGTCGGCCTTATTTAAAAGCCTGTCCAACCTTCCCATTCAATGCACCGTTCGGTTCGCAGAACCTTGATGGTAAAGCATATTGGCTGCGGGGGGTGTTGTCAACCTTCGTGGGGTTTTATTATCGAGATTCTATCGAAATGGGACCAATGACGCGGGAAAACCGGGATAAGGCGTAATTAATAATGGAAATATCGTGCGCCCGGAGGGCGGCGTTCCGGTGGTTCGAAGGGCCCCGGACGGCGGCGTAGCAGGGCCAGCGGGGCGGGGGATACAGGAGGGGCGAGCGCCCCGGACCGGGCTTATTGCGCCCATCCGGGAAAACCATTAGACTCACGGGAATACGATGAAAGAAACGGCACAGGTCGCCGTCCCGATACCGAGGGACGAATATTACAGCTATAGCCTGCCGCCCGCCCTCGCGGAAGGGGCGGAGGTCGGAAAGCGGGTGCTGGTTCCGTTCCACAACCGGAGGACGATAGGGTTTATTGTCGGGTTCGGGGAGCCGCCGCCGGACATAAGGCTGAAGGACGTGATCGACATAATCGACGACGAGCCGCTTTTCGACGAGGCGCGGCTCGGGTTCCTTAAATGGGCGGCGGATTATTACATGGTCCCGCTCGGGATGATGCTGAAGGCGGCGCACCCCGGGGGGCTCGGCGCGAGCATAAGGCGTATGCTGAGGCTGACACCGGCCGGCGAAAGGGCGGCGTCCGGCGAGGGGAGGCTCACGGCCCACGAGCTCACTGTCGTCAGGGCGATCATGGGCGCGGGGGAGATAACGTCGCGGAGGCTCCTGTCCGTCGTGGATAACACCTCGGCCGAGCTTTTGAATTCGCTCAAGCGGAGGGGGCTCGTCGAGTTCGGATACGAGCTCGAATCAGACCCGAAGATAAAGACGGAGAAGGTGATATCGGCCGTGGAAGGCGTGAGCGCGGACGACCCGGCGCTCGCCCGGAAGCGCGCGAAGGCGGAGATACTCTCCTTTATCACCGCGCACGGGAGGGTGCCGCTCGACGAGCTGAAGGAGGTATTCGGGAACCCGTCCGCGCACGTTTCGTGGCTCGCGGAGGAGGGGTACGTGACGGTCGATCACGAGGAGGTTTCGAGGGACCCGTTCGCGGGGCTCGAAATCAGGCGTGACGTCCCTCCTGAATTGACGGTCGACCAGGAGATCGCCTGCCGGAAGATATCGGAGGCCGTGGCAAATGGCAAATTCGCGCCGTTCCTCCTTCACGGGGTGACGGGGAGCGGAAAGACGGAGGTGTATCTCCGCGCTATCGCGGAGGTCCTCGAAAAGGGGAAGGGGGTTATCGTGCTCGTGCCGGAGATCTCCCTTACGCCGCTACTCGTGAGGAGGTTCGGGGCGAGGTTCGGGGACGCGGTGGCAGTGATACACAGCGCCCTTTCGGACGGGGAGAGGTTCGACGCGTGGCGAAGGGCGGCGAGGGGGGACGTCGGCATCGTCATAGGCGCGCGCTCGGCCATATTCGCGCCGTTCTCGAACCTCGGAATGATAATCGTGGACGAGGAGCACGAGACGTCGTACAAGCAGGACGAGGCCCCGGCGTATAATGCGCGGGATCTCGCGCTAGTCCTCGGGCGGATGACGGAGTCTGTAGTCGTTCTCGGGTCGGCGACGCCGTCCGTGGAGTCGTACTACAACGCGAAGAGGCACAGGTTCGGATACCTGCAATTACCGCTGAGGGTGAGCGACCGCTCCCTACCGGCGATGACTATAGTGGATATGAGGGAAGAGGTTGGCGCGATACTCTCACAGAAGCTGCGGGAAGCCGTCGTCGATAATTTCTGGAAGGACAGGGAGACGATACTGTTCCTGAACAGGCGCGGATATTCGTCGATCATGATATGCAAGGTGTGCGGGGAGATTCTGAAGTGCCCGAATTGCAGCGTGTCGCTCACGTACCACGTGCGGGGGGACGTGATAATGTGCCACCTCTGCGGGCTCGTCGAGGAGCCGCACGAGGCGTGCGCCGTCTGCGGGGAGGCTATGAGGGGGCTCGGGATAGGGACGCAGAGGGTGGAGGACGAGCTTAGGGAGCTTATCCCCGAGGCGAAGATAGCGCGGATGGACAGGGACGCCGTCGCCGGGAAGACGCGTCTGCTGGACCTTTACCGGAGGCTCGAACGGGGGGAGATAGACGTCCTCGTCGGGACGCAGATGGTCGCCAAGGGGCACGATCTGCCGGGGGTGACGCTCGTGGGCGTCGTCTCGGCGGACATATCGCTCGGCATACCGGACTTCCGCTCGGGTGAAAGGACCTTTCAGCTCGTGACGCAGGTGGCGGGCCGGGCGGGAAGGGGGGAGGGCGAGGGGCGGGCCATAGTGCAGACCTATAACCCGGACCATCCGAGCATAACGTTCGCCGCGCGGCAGGACTCGAAGGGGTTCCTGGAGCAGGAGCTTAAGCTCCGGGAGGAGCTCGGATACCCGCCGTTCACGAGGCTCGTGAACGTGAGGTTCACGGGGAGGCGCGAGGACGAGGTTACCGACGTCGCGAGGAAGGCGGGGGAGGCGGCGAGGAGGCTCGCCGGGAAGCTCGCGCCGGGGGCGGTGGAGATACTGGGGCCGTCGCCGTGCCCCGTGAGCCGCATAAAGAACCGCTATCGTTGGCAGATGCTGCTTAAGTCCGGGGATGTGAAGGCGCTTAGGGGGCTAGTGAAGCGGCTCGTGGCCGGGATGGGGAAGATCGCGGGGCAGGTGAGGGTGTCGGCGGACGTGGACCCGTATAACTTCAGCTGATTATCGTTCCCCTTCGGTGCGTGGCAATGCGGCCTCATTACGACATAATCTCGGCCCGGGGTTTTAAGAGGGCCCATCCCGATTTATAATAACAGGAAGGGGTTTGACGATGCCTGAAAGAAAGCGTGCGAGAACTGGGGGCGCCGCGCGAGCGGGGGGAGCCGGGAAGAAGGCCGAGACGGGGCCGGATCTGAAGGACCTCGGGAAGGCCGGGGAGCATTTCCTCGCCGGGGCGACTGAGATAGTGGCAGGGGCGGGATTCGTCATACGGGGTGTAAAGCAGCTCCTCCAGGATGAAGAGGGGAGAAAGTTCCTCTGTGATCTGCCTCTCAAGGCCGTTAACACAGGCATCGATCTCATGAAGAAGGCCGGGAAGGATGCGAAGGAGCGGAGGAAGACCGGGGCCGGACAGAAGAGAGGATCACGAAGCAGGAAAATCAACGTTGAATAAACCCTTGCCGGACCCAGGCTACGCCCGGACCGTTTTAGAGCACTATAAAGAGAGTCACAAGAAGATTTCCCCCGCACGGAAGAAGATACTGGAGCTCCTGGCGGGGTACAGCTATTTCCTCGGCCGCGCCGCGGTCAAGGATCCGGGAATACTCGAATACATAGAATCCAGCGGGGCGGTTTCGGACGGAAAGACGCCTGCAGCATTCATGGAGGAGGCGGGCGGAATAGCCGCGTCGTCCGAGACCCCCTCGCAGCTCGAATCCGCGCTCAGGCGCTACAAGTACAGGGAGCTCGGCCGGATAATCTGGAGGGATATAACGGGCGGGGCCCCGTTCACCGAGACGATGGAGGAGCTTTCGGACCTCGCCTCGGCCATCGTCGAGGCGGCGATAACGTTCCACCGTCCCGAGGCCGAGGGGGCGGGGGAGTTTACTGTCATCGGCATGGGGAAGCTCGGCGGGCGGGAGCTCAACCTGAGCTCGGACATAGACATAATCTACATGTACAGGGAGGACGGCGACCCGGACCCGTTTTTTAGGCTGGCGGAGAAGGTGACGAAATCGCTCAGCGCCGTGACGGAGGACGGTTTCTTGTACAGGGTCGATCTCGGTCTTCGTCCGGGGGGCGGGAAGAGCACGATCGCCGTGTCCTTGGAGGGGGCGCTGGAGCATTATTTTTACTGGGGGGACACGTGGGAGAGGGCGGCGATGATAAAGGCGCGGCCCGTCGCGGGGGACATCTCGCTCGGCGAGAAGTTCGTGAGCGACATCGAGCCGTTCGTCTACAAGAAGTTTCTCGATTACTCGTCCATCGAGGACCTCAAGGACATGAAGACCCGGCTCGACCAGCTCGAAAAGAAGCGTGACGTCAAGCTGGGGAAGGGCGGGATCCGTGAAATAGAGTTTTTCGTCCAGGCCCTCGCGCTCGTGAACGGCGGGGAGATAAAGTACATACGTGAAAACAACACGCTCCGGGCGCTCGGAAAGCTCGAAGCCATGAACCTGATAGCCCCCGAGATACGGCGAACCCTTTCGGATTCCTACCTCTTTTTGAGGAAGGTGGAGCACAATATACAGCTCGCGGACGAGAGACAGACGCACAGGCTGCCGTCGTCGCCGGACGACCTCGAAAAACTCGCGTTAAGAACGGGCATACCCGACAGGGACGAGCTCGAAAGACTCTACAGGGAGAAAACGTCCGCCGTTTCGTCCGTTTACAAGGGGCTCTTTTACGAGCCTTCGCAGAAGACGGAGGAGGTGGGGAATGAATTCTGGAAGGCCGCCGGGTTTCTCATGGAAGGGAACCTGGACGAGGGGGAGGCCGTCGAGAACCTGAGGGCGCTCGGGTTCAGGAACCCCGGCATGGCGGCGGATATCCTCTCGAAGCTCCTCGACGTCAGGAAGGGTGGGCTCACCCAGGGCGGGAGGGCCGCGACGAGGAAGGTTATCCCGGCGTTCCTGGCGAGCGTCCTCAAATCGCCGGACCCGGACCTCGCGATCGTCAACCTCGAAAGGTTCGTTTCGGGCATAGGCTGGAGGACGTCGCTCTATTCCGTCCTCGCCGAAAACCCGGACATCATAGAGCTCCTCGTAAAGCTCTTTTCGACGAGCGGCTACCTCTCGAACTTTTTGATTCGGCACCCGGAGTACATGGACGTCATCACCCTCAGGGACGTGAGGACGGAGTACTCGTCAAAGGGGGAGATGCTGGCGCAGATTCGGCAATCACTGGCCGAGGAGGACGACTACGGGTCGCAGCTCGACGTTCTTAGGCGGTTCAGGCACGTGGAGACGCTCAAGATATGCCTCCGGGACCTTAACGGAGAGGTCGGGCCCTTTTACGTCGGCAAGTATCTTTCGATGGTGGCCGAGGCCGTACTCGAAGCCGGGCTCGATATCGCGTGGGGAGTCGTCCGCGATAAGGAGGAGCGCCCGGAGAAGAACCACAGGATGGTCGTCATGGGCATGGGGAAGCTCGGCGGGAAGGAGCTTTCGTATAACTCGGACCTCGACGTGATTTTCATTTACGACGGGAGGGAGGAGGAGCACATGTTTTACTCGAAGCTCGGGCAGAAGGTGATATCCGTCCTGTCCGTGCCGACGGGCGAGGGGTATGCGTACAAGATGGACATGGGGCTCCGGCCCTCGGGGCGATCCGGGGCGCTGGTTACGTCGTTCAACGCGTTCCGGAAATATCAGCAGGAGAGCGCCCAGATCTGGGAGAGGCAGGCTCTCGTAAAGGCCGCCCCGTCGGCTGGGAACACGAAGGTGGGCAACAAGGTTATGAAGCTCGTGACGGAATTCGTCTACGAGAGGCCGCTCCGGGAAGGGTTCGAGGAGGAGATAAAGAGGCTCCGGAAGAGGATGGAGAAGGAGCTCGCCGCCGAGAGCCGGGAGAAGCTCAACATCAAGACCGGGCGCGGCGGCATAGTAGACATAGAGTTCCTGGTGCAGATGCTCCAGTTAAAGTACGGCGGGGAGCACCCCGAAGTCAGGAGGCAGAACACGTCGGACGCGCTCGCATGGCTCCACGAAGCGGGGATAATAGGCGAGGGCGACTACACGGAGCTGTCGGGCGGGCTCATGTTCCTCCGGAAGATGGAGAATCTCCTTCGGCTCCTTCACGACAGGTCGATAAACGAGCTCTACGAGAGCGACTTCGAAAAGCTGGCCACTGAGCTCGAGCCCGGGGACGGCGCAAAGCTGAGGAGAAAGTACACCTCGACGACGGGCAAAATAAGGAAGATATATAGCAGGTACTTTTCCGGGCGGACGGCGGACACGGCGCCCGCGGAAAGACGGAGAAATAGTAAATGAAGGATTTTAAGAGCTGTATATTCCTGATGGCGGACGGGGCGAGGGCGGACGTTTTCGAGGAGCTCCTTAACGCGGGCGATCTGCCTGCAATATCGCGCTACGTCGTCGAGCCGGGCGCGTACAGGGGGGCGGTTTCGGTGTTTCCCTCGACGACGGGGCCCGCGTACACGCCGTACGTTTTCGGGAAATACCCGGGAAGGTGCAACTTCCCCGGGATAAGGTGGCTCGACAGGAGGATCTACGCCGACAGGCGAAAGCTCTTCTCCTTCAGGCGTTTCAGGAGCTACATCGGCCTCGAGACCTACTTCATGAACAGCGACGCCTCGACCGACAATACGAGCATATTCGAGGTGTTCCCGCGGAGCGGAAATATACTCAACGAGCTCTCGCGCGGGGTGAAGCTCACGAACGACAAGACCCGTTTTTCGAAGCTGTATCATAAGGTGAAGAGCCACTTCACGGACAGGACGGACGAGGTGGACCTGCTTGCAAGGAGGCTTCTCGTAAAGGAGCTCGGGGCTATGCACGATTTCATCTTCACCGTTTTTCTGGGCATCGATACGTACTCGCACGTGAACCACCCGTTCCACAGGGACGTGATCGATTCCTACAGGCGGATAGACGAGACGGTGGATGCAGTCGCCTCGCGTCTCAAGGCGGAGGGGCGTCTCGACGAGACGCTGTTCGTCATCATAAGCGACCACGGGCTTACGCAGACCCATTCGCATTTCGATTCGCTCGGGTTTTTAAACGCCAGGGGATACAAGACGTTTTACTATCCGAACGTGTTCAGGCACTTCGTGAACGCCGACGCGGGGAGCCTCGTATCGGGGAACGCCATGGCGAACATATACATAAAAAGCCCGGACGGCTGGGGGAGGCGATCGACGTTCGCGGAGATGAAGCAGCTCGTCGAGGATTTCCTCGAAAGGCCCGAGGTGGACGTCGTCGCCGGGACGGACGAGGAAGGGAAGGCGAGGATAAAGAGCGCGAGGGGCGAGGCCACGGCGTGGATAGGCGAGGACGGGCGCGTCAATTACAGGAAGGTTTCGGGGGACCCGTTCGGGTATAACGGCATGCCGGAGAGCATGACATCGAGGGAGGCTCTCTCGGCGAGCTTCGGTACTGAGTACCCGGACGCCGCCGTCCAGATAATGCAGCTCCTCGAATCGCCGCGCGCGGGCGACCTCGTGCTGAGCGCGCGCCTCGGGTATGACCTCCGGGCGTACCACGAGAACCCCGAGCACCGCTCGTCGCACGGCTCTCTCGCGAGGGACCACATGATGGTTCCGTTCGCAATCAGCGCACGGCTCACGGACGAGCCCGTCAGGACCGTGGATGTATATCCGACGATACTCAGCCTCCTCGGAAGGCCCCTTCCGGACGGTCTCGACGGGATAGATTTGTCGGTTTGAGGGGGAAGCGAAAATGGACAGGTGGAGGATAGGCAAAAACCAAATCCCGCCTACTCCTCCGGCTTCGGCCTCGCCCATCGGGCCTCGCAAAGCTATCAGGCTACGCTGAGGCTTCGCCCCGACAAGCGCCGCGACAGGCCTTTTCCTAAGTGGGGGATAAAAGATTAAAGGCGAAAGGATTTCTACTTTTGCTTGACCACACACGTACGTGTGATTTTCGACGTAGCGCCTTTACAGGCTCATGCATCGGAAGCGTGTCGGGTGGTAATAGCCATGCGCTGCAACTTCGAAAGCTGGTAGAGGCTGCGGGGTTGGCGGCCTTGCGGGGGACGTTCTGTAGTAGCTGGTAGATATGGAGAAAGGGTTCTCTACTTTTCCTTGATGAAAAGT
>JADLGH010000085.1 GCA_020849425.1 Candidatus Dadabacteria bacterium | reverse complement strand
TGGACGTCGGAGCGCAGGTATCCGGCAAAGTCGAAATAATGCACGTAGACATCGGGGACGACGTCAGGACGGGGGACCTCATCGCCGAGATCGATCCCGACATCTACGAGGCGCAGGTCGAGGCCACGGAGGCGCGTCTCAATCAGCTCAAGGCGGAGAAGACCGAGCAGCAGGCTCTCGTCAAGCAGGCGGAGTGGAAATTCGAGCGTTACAAGAATCTTTACGACGACAAGGCCGTCAGCAAGGAAGTGATGCAGGACACCGAGATATCCCTCGAAGTCGCGAAGGCGAAGGTTTTGTCGCTCGAAGCCCAGATCGAGGAAGCGCAGTCCCAGCTCGAGGCCGATAAGACCAATCTCAGCTATACCAAGATATACGCCCCGATGGACGGCACGATAGTGGACCAGCTCGTGCAGGAGGGGCAGACGATCAACGCCAACCAGACGACCCCGACTATAGTGCAGATAGCCAATCTCGACATAATGACGGCCAAGGCCGAGGTGGCCGAGGCCGACGTGATGAAGCTCGAGGTCGGCGTCCCCATGTACTTTACGACCCTCGGATCGGGGGGGAGACGATGGGAGGGGGAGGTGCGCCAGATCCTGCCGACGCCCGAGGAGATCAACGACGTCGTGCTATATAACGTGCTTGTAGACGTGAATAACGACGACCACGTTCTTCTGCCGGGCATGACGACGCAGACGTTTTTCGTGCTGGCCAGCGCGGAGGACGTGCCGCTTATCCCGGTAAGCGCGCTCGGCAGCCGCGTGCCCGAAGAGGATAACGAGAAAGGGCAGGCGTACGAGGTGTACGTCGTGACGCCTTCGGGGCCGGCGGCCAGGACCGTTATCATAGGGCTATCGGACCGTACGCAGGCGGCGGTGCTCGAAGGGCTCGACGTCGGGGACCGCGTCCTCGAGAACGTCAAGGCCGTCCCCGGCGAGGCCGGAGGCAGGCGTATGCCGATGAGGTTATAAATGGCTGAACCACTTATCAGGCTGAAAGATATCAGGCGCTATTTCGGCAGCGGGGACGCGACCGTCAAGGCTTTGGACGATATAAGCCTCGAAATCCGCCCCGGCGAGGTCGTCGCCATCATGTGGCAGTCGGGTTCGGGGAAGTCCACCCTCATGAACATTATCGGGATGCTGGACAGGGCGACGGGCGGCCTGTACGAGGTATCGGGGAAGGACGTGTCGAGGCTGTCGCCGGACGAGCTGGCGGCCCTCAGGCGGAACACGTTCGGATTTATTTTTCAGCGCTACAATCTCCTTTCCACGGCCAACGCCGGGGAGAACGTGGAAGTGCCGGCCCTCTATGCGGGGATGGAGGGATGGAGAAGAAAGGAGCGCGCACGGAAGCTCTTGACGGAGCTCGGGCTGGGCGAGCGTCTGCACCACCGCCCGAACGAGCTTTCGGGGGGGCAGCAGCAGAGGGTGGCCGTTGCGCGCGCGTTGATGAACGACCCGCCCGTGATACTGGCGGACGAGCCGACGGGGGCGCTCGACAGGAAGAGCGGCGAGGATGTCATGGCGCTCCTCGAGGAGCTCAACAGGAGGGGCCGCACGGTTATCGTCATAACGCACGAAGAGGAAGTCGCGAGCCACGCGCGGAGGCAGATACGTCTCGAAGACGGGAGGGTCGTGCACGACGACGGCCCTGAAGAAATGATCGAATCCCCTTCGGGGGCCGCCGGGGAGGACGGGCGCGGCGTCGCCAACCTGGCTGTGGAGACTATGGAGTCCGTCAAAATGGCCCTCAGGTCCTTGAGGGTGAATATATTCCGGACTTCTCTCACGCTCTTGGGAATTATTATCGGCGTCGCCGCCGTTATCACCATGCTCGCGATAGGCGAGGGCAGCAAGCGGAACGTGCTGGAGAGTATAAGCTCTCTCGGCACCAACATCTTATACGTAAGGCCGGGGGGCGCGGGGATACGGTCGTCGGGGGACATAGCGACCCTCGTCCCCGCCGACGCCAAGGCGATAGGCGAGGGGCTCGACAATATAGTGACCGTCGTGCCGTCGCGGAGCAGCCGCAAGACGCTCCGGTTCGGCAACATCGATTATGCGACGACGGTGGAGGGCGTCGGGGCCGGGTTTCCCGTCGCGCGGGACTGGGCGGTCAGGGACGGCACGTTTTTTACGGAGGCCGACGTCAATTCGTATTCGGCCGTGATCGTGCTGGGGACGACGGTGGCGGAGACGTTATTCCCATACGACAAGAACCCGGTGGGGAAATTTATACTCGTCGGCAATATCCCGTTTGAAATTATCGGCGTTATGGAACCCAAGGGGGCGGCCCCGTGGGGCAGCGACCAGGACGATATCGTGTGGGTGCCCTACACGACCGGGCTGGTCCGCATATTCGGGTCGAATTATCTGACCGGGATCACTATAAAGGTAGAGGACGTCGGCCGGATAGAGGAGACGGAAGCGGAGATAAGCGAGCTTTTGCTGGCGCGGCACAGGACGGACGATTTTTCGGTGCGCAATACCGCCTCGTTCCTGGCGATGGCCACTGAGACCCAGAACACTTTGACGATACTCCTCGGCGCGGTCGCGGCGATTTCCCTCCTCGTCGGCGGCATCGGGGTGATGAACATCATGCTGGTGAGCGTCGTCGAGCGCACGCGGGAGATAGGCATCCGCATGGCTACGGGCGCGCGGCGGCGGGATATCCTCCTTCAGTTCAACACCGAGGCGTCTGTCGTGTGCACGATAGGCGGCATAGTCGGCGTCGTGCTCGGGTACACAACGGGCATCGTGCTGTCCTTTTTCGGCGTGAACATAGCCTTTACGCCTGGGCCGACCGTGCTGGCGTTCGCGTGCGCCGTGGGGACGGGGCTCCTGTTCGGTTATCTTCCGGCGCGTAAGGCGGCGCATCTCGACCCTGTCGTGGCATTGAGCTCGGAGTAAAAAGCAATGAAAAAAATAATCGCGATATTACTGGCGCCGGCGTTGCTCCTTTCGGGCTGCTCTTTCGTCCCGGCCTATCAGCGCCCCGTCGTGGAGACGCCGCCCGCGTGGGGGGAGGCCGGGGTCCGGACGAACGTGGACGTGGCCGCCGAATGGTGGGAGTCTTTTTCGAGCCCGGAGCTTAACGCGCTCATGGCGCGGGCGCTCGAATACAATACGGACCTTGGGGCCGGCGTCGAGCGCGTAGAGCAGGCGCGCGCGGCTCTCAAGATAGCGGGGGCTACTCTCCTCCCGTCGGCGGGGCTCGGGGCGGACGCGGACTGGTCGAAGACCGTCCGGACGAGCGGCAGGAACGGCAGCGACACGTTCCTCCAGGCAGGGGTGGACGTATCGTACGAGCTGGACCTGTTCGGCGCGAACAGGGCGCGTGTGCTCGCGGCGGAGGCCGGGCTCGAAGGCTCGATATACGACCAGGGGGCGCTCGAGCTCGCAATTATGGGGGACGTGGCCACGGGTTATTTCACCCTGGCGAGTCTCCGCGAGCGTTTGGCCCTCGCCGACGCGAACCTCGGCATATCGCGTGAGGTGCTCCGCATTATCACGGCGCGGGTGCGCGAGGGGGCGGAATCGGAGATAGACCTCGCGCAGCAGCGGACGGCGGTGGCGTCCACGGAAGCGGCGCGGGCCGTGATCGCCGAGCGCATCAAGAACGCCGAGAACGCGCTGGCGGTGCTGCTGGGCGCCCCGCCGCAGACGATTACGGTGGACCGGGAGAACCTCGACGGGGTGAGCGTGCCGGATATCGCGCCGGGGCAGCCGTCGGAGCTACTCGAACGGAGGCCGGACCTCCTGGCGGCGGAGGCGTCGCTGATCGCTGCGAACGCCAACATCGGTGCGGCGAGGGCGGCGTTCTTCCCGTCTATCTCGCTCGGCGCGGGAGATCTCCTTTCGACGACGGGCTTCGGCGACCCGGCGACGATGGTTCTGTCGCTGGCGGCTTCCATAGCCCAGCCGATATTCGAGGGGGGAAGCCTCGAGGGCGGGCTCGAGCTGGCGACGGCGGAGCAGAGGGAGCTTGCGCAGCTATACCTCGGGAGCGTTTTGACGGCGTTTCAGGAGGTGGAGGACGCGCTTGCCGCCGTGAAGTACACGCGCGAGCGGGAGATCTCTCTCAAAACCGCGATGGAGCAGGCGCAGCGCGCGTACAGTCTTTCGCTCCGCCTGTACGACGCGGGGGCTATAGACTTCCAGACGCTCCTCGATACGCAGAACGCGCAGCTCGTGACGGAGGACGAGTACGCGCAGGCGAAGCTGGCGCGTCTTACTGCGGCCGTCAACCTCTACCGCGCGCTCGGGGGCGGCTGGGTTTCTTCGGGCGAAGCAGAGTATTACAAGGCGGGTGGGAAGGGCCTCGTGGAGGGAGGCGGGACGGGGTTGTAACCTATAATTAGTAACGCGATTATCCCTTGACAACAAGTAATAGATAGGCTATAGTATATATACTATGAAATATACCATAAAAGACTTCAACCGGGAATTCCCAAATGACGACGCCTGTCTGGATTACGTATTCGATAAGAACTATGGCAAGGATTTTGAGTGTCCCGAGTGTCATAAAACGGGTTTCTATCGGGTAAAAGAGCGCAAGTGTTACGCCTGTGCATGGTGTGGCTATCAGATACACCCACTCGCTCATACAATCTTCCACAAATCGAGTACGAGCCTCCAGACTTGGTTTCATGCGATATTTCTTATGTCCACTTCTAAAAACGGCGTATCGGCCAAAGAGATAGAACGTCAGACCGGCGTTACATATAAAACCGCATGGCGCATGCAAAGGCAAATCCGTATGCTTATGAAGCCGGGAAGCGATCCACTAAAGGGAACGGTTGAAATCGACGATACATATATCGGCGGGAAGCGTCCGGGTAAGCGTGGACGTGGAGCCGCTGGCAAGACCCCTGTATTCGGCATGGTTGAACGTCAGGGGGGAGTAAAGGCCAAAGTGATGAATGACCTTAAGAAGCGTAGAGTGGAACCCATAATAGTAGAGAACATCGAAAAGAACTCTAAAGTTTTTACTGACGAGTTTTTAAGCTATCGGGGTTTAAGGAAACACGATTATGACCATGATGTAATTAAACACTGCATCAAAGAGTATGTCAGGGGAAACGTACACACTAACACGATAGAAGGATTCTGGTCTCAGTTAAAGCGGTCGATACATGGTACGTATCACTCAGTTAGTCCTCAGCACCTTCAACTTTACGTTGACGAGTTTGCTTATCGCTACAATCACCGGAAGTCCGAGACTCCGCTTTTCTTTCTTTTGATGGATAGGGTGATTTAATGGCTTTATTCAGAAGGGTAAAAAAATCCCCCTTATTTGTACTGTCTAGTTTCTTATCTGAGTTTTTATTTCTAATAACTTATCTCCGTTATAGTAAATTATAATAAACGGAGGGGAAACAATCAAATCCTCATTCGTTATCTTTTTCTTGTTCCTCAGGTGTATCTATATAGGATTGAAATTCTTCTTCTTCCGCCGCTATAAACTTCTGAATTATCTCTAATTTCTTCTTGTTCATTGGATAATAAATTTTCAGACTTCCGATAATAGAATCTG
>JADLGH010000084.1 GCA_020849425.1 Candidatus Dadabacteria bacterium | reverse complement strand
CCGACGAATATGTCTTTATATTTTTCGTCGAGCTCTCCCGCCACGGGCCCGGCGTAGCCGTTCTCGACGAGCAGCACGTTCAGCATCTTTCCGCCCGGCACGAAGACGTAGCTAAGCGGCCCTCCGCTCTCGTCCACCGACTCTCCCGTCTCCACCTTAACGAGCGTCCCCCTCCTTAAGATCGATTCCGAGAACTTCTTCGCCCCGCTTTCCTCGTCCGGGGGTATGTCTACCCCCGCGAGCCTTATTTTCAGCATGCTCATGTCGGGCGGCTCGCAGAAGAAGCTGTCCCCGCTCTCGACCCTCACGACAGTGCACGTGAAATATTCGTATTTGAGGAAGTCGAGGGCGCGCGCCGCCTCTTCGTATTTCCCGCCGCACCCGGCCGCGAGCACCGCCGCCGTGATCGCCGCGAACAGGACACCGGCGCGCTTTCCATTCAGGATTATTCCTTTCAATTTTTGCCTCCACGGCTCAGACGCGTTTACGCACCTCGCGCCACGAGAGCCCCGCGATGAAAAATACGCACGCACACATCGCCATCGATGCGCCCGTGGGTAACGACAGCACGAACGAAAAAAAGTATCCGAGCACGGCGGACAGAACCCCCATCGCCGCCGAGAGTATGAATACAAGCTTTAATCTCTCTGTGAAATAAAGCGCCGCGAGCGGCGGCAGCGCCAGGAACGCGAAGACCGGCAAGGCGCCCAGGGCCCTTGTCGCCGCTGCGGCGACGACGGCTATCATCACCATGAGCCCCGCGTTAAGCGCCCGCACCGGGTATTTAAAAAGCCGCGCCGATTCCTCGTCGAACGAGACGAATACGAAGTCCTTCATGTAGATGAGCAGTATGGCCCCGACGGCTATGGCGATGGAAGGAATGATGTATACGTCCTCGGGGGCGACGACGACGGCGCTCCCGAACAGTATGCTCGCGATGTCGTGAGAGCCCTTCGTTATGCGGTCCCCCAGTATGACGACCGCCGCCGAGGCGACGAGGAATCCGAAACCGATGATCCCCTCCCTGCTTATGCGGGAGTAGTCCTTCTTAAGCGCGAAGAATACGGCCGCCGCTACGGTAAGCCCTATCGACAGCGCGAACGGATGCACGGCCGCCGAAAGCGCCCCGAGGCCTAGCCCTTCAATGTAAAAGGTTAGCGCGACACCGAAGCTCGACACCTGCGTAAGCGCGGCGCTCACGAAAATTATTCGCCTTAAGACGACGTAGACGCCGAGGAGTCCGCATATCGCGCCCGCGGCCGCGCCGACCAGCATCGGGTCCCGCCAGAGGAAATAGCTGTGGAGGAATTCTCCGAACGTTATCATGCGCCGCCTCCGCCGGGCCCGGTTGTTTGCGGGTCGAGGTCGCTTTCGAAGTTAAACCCGAAGAAATCGGCGAGGACGCCGCTCGTCATCAGCTCAGGCTTCGCGCCTTCCCGGAAGACGCCTTTATCCGCGTCTACGAGTATTATCCGCTCTGCGTACTTTGCAGCCGTCCTCAGGAAGTGGCTCACCATTATCACGGCCGCGCCGCTCTCCTTTCTTATCGATTCGACGAGCTCCATTATCGCGGCCTCGCCCCTGACGTCGACGGCGGCCGTCGGCTCGTCGAGGACGAGCGCGTCCGGCTCACCCGCGACGGCGCGGGCTATGAGGGTCCTCTGCTTCTCCCCGCCCGAGAGCGACCGGAACGTCCTCCTTGCGAGGCGGCTCACGCCGGCCATTTCCATCGAGCGGGCCACGCATTCCCTGTCCGCCTTCGACAGCGTCCTTCCGGCGGGCGCCCTCGCGTAGCGGCCCATCGAAACGACTTCCTCGACGGACACAGGGAAGAGCGGGTCGAAATGCCCGTTCTGCGGGACGTATCCGAAAACGATGTCCTGCTCCCTGTCCACGCTGCCCGAAACGGGGGGGACGAGGCCGAGCATTGTTTTAAGGAGGGTAGACTTCCCGCCGCCGTTGGGCCCTAGTATGCCGGTGAATTCCCCTCTTCGGATGGTAAGCTCGACCGGGCCCAGGATGGCCTTCCCGTCGTACCCTATCGTAACGTCCTTCAGTCTTATAAGCTTCTTCATTTTCCACCTTGAAACGGGCGGCCCCGGGAGTGTAGGGAGGTAAGAATCCCGGGGGCCGCCGCGAATAATGCCCTATCCGTTCCGCATGGAGCTCCCACTTCCCGCCGCCCCGGACCCGCTCCCGAGGGCCGAGGTTATCTGCCCGACGATCGCGTCGAAGAGGTCGAAATACGTATTTATCCCCTCTTCACCCCCGACGCTCGTCGGGATGGACAGGAACACCGCTCCCGTCTTCTCCGAAATTATCCTCGGGGTCTTTTGCGGATAGAAGTTCGAAGCCAGGACGAGCTTCACGTCCTCTGCCTCCATCTTCTTTATGAGCGCCGCCACGTGGGACGGCGTCGGCGGTATGCCGGGCTTGGGCTCTACGTATCCCGCGTCCACGAATCCCGCCCACCTCGTGAAGTAGTCGAGATTCTTGTGGTAGGATACGACCTTGGTCCCCTTGTACGGCGCCAGCTCCTTCGACCATTCGCTAATCCTGGTCTCTAGCAGCTTCTCGAAATTCCTGTAATTCTCCTCGTAATACGCGGCGTTCTCGGGGTCTATCCCGGAGAGCTTCTCCGTGATGCCCTTCGCTACAAGGAGGCCGTTTCGCGGGTCGAGCATGTAATGCGGATTCCCCCTCGGATGAACGTCGCCCATCGACCTGTCCACAGGGCCGGTAGGCACGTCGAGGACGAATGTCAGGAACCTCGAAGCGTCCACGTTCCCGGGGGAGTTAAGAGTGGCTATGTCCGAATTCCTCGCGCCCGTGACGAGTATGGGCAGCCACCCGATCTCGAGATCGAGGCCGTTATATACGAGAATGTCCGCCCTGTTGAGCCTCGTTATATATATCGGCTTCGCGTCTACGAAGTGAGGGTCCTGGTAACCCTTGGATAGGCTCTCGACGTCTACCCTGTCACCGCCTATCTCCCTCGCGATCGCCGCGAAGTCCGGCGTGGACGTGACCACCCTTACCTTCGCCTCTGCGCTTCCGCCCGCGAGCAGCATTACTGCCGCCGCCGCTATGAAAAACAAGAGGCCGGGAAATGATTTAAACATTTTCATCGTTCGTCTCCTTTCCTCGATTATTTAAAACGGGTGCGCCCCGTGCGCCCCGATCGCGTACTGGAACTGAAGGAATACCGCATGCTGATTCGGCCCGTAGTCCTGGTTCAGATAATCGTACTGGAGCCGTATGCTCGAAAATTCCGTCGGCCTGAAGGTCAGCATGGGCGATATGCGGTACGCCCTTCCCATGAGCCCGAGAATATCGTCGTGCGAATGTCCGTGCTCGTCTTCCTCCTCCTCGTGCTCGTGGTCATGGTCTTCGTCTTCGTGCTCCTCTATAGGCGTCCGGGTGTCCGTGAAATCGAACCTGAGCCCGGTGTTCCACCTCTTGGCGAACCTGTACATCCCCTCGACGTAAAACCCGTAATCCTCCAGCTCCTCCTCCGGTGTCTCGGCCTGTCTCCACATGAACTCCGACTGTAGAGATACTTCCTGGTAGGGGTTATTTTTAAGCGGCCTGTACTTGGCGAAGAAATCGACGCCGTAAAGGCTGGACCTCTCGTCCGGCCCCGACTCGTTACTGCCCGTGGCGAAAGACGCCCCGAGGCTCACGCCGAGCGATTCGCCGACGTCGAAGAAGTTGGCCACGTGGAATATGTAGAGGAGGTTCCCGAGGTTGTTGGCGTCCGGGCTCCTGCCGAACGTCGGCGTCTCGACGTCCGGGCTTCCGCCGGATGCGCTGAGCTCGAGGTACCACGGCGCGGGGACGAGGAAGCTCGCCTCGACGCTCGTCGGGTTAAGGTGCTCTCCCAGGAACTCCGCGACGACTATCGGCAGCGTCACGAAGTTCTGCGCGTGCCTGTGTATCTGGTTGATCCTGCCGAATTTCGCCCTCGCACGCCCGATCCTGAGCTGCGAGTTAAGCGGCATGCTGAAGAGTGTTGTGCCGTACGCCTCTTCCATCTCCACGCCTTCCGTGCTGAACGAAAAGAACGAATCGAACCTGAAATAAGGATCGACGACGCTCTGAAACCCGACCTCTACCTCCTGCATGTTGACGCCGGTATTCTCGGGGTCGTTGTGCGCGAATACGACGGGGTCGTTAAGCGAATACCACGTAGGGGTTATCATGGCCACGACGCTTATTTCCGGGTTCAGCGACTGGACGACCTTGCTCAGAAAGCCCTGCGGCTCGCCCGGCGACGGCGAAGCGGGCACCGTAACCGTCTCCTCTTTTACGACGACCTCTTCTTCTGACTCGCGGCTCTCGACCTCGGCCTCGAGCGCCCTGTTCTTCTCTTCGAGGTCGTCGATCCTCTTCTGCATCTTCTCCATCATCTGCTTAAGCTCGCCGAGCTCCTTCTGAATATCCTCGCCGCCCTGCGCGAAAGCCTCGGTGTGGGGCCACGCATGGCAGGCGATCAGGGAAATCACGAGCACAGCTACAATCCTTCCAACGCTCATTATTCACCTCCAGATTTTTTTGTGAATGAATTCCGGAGCGCCGCGTCGGCATCGGTAGAGGGGCGAGTGCGGGCGGTACGAGCCCGCGCGGTATGAATATGCAGCGGAGGGCCGGTCCCGATCGGACGGAACGGCGCCTTCTATACGGATATGCTTACGAGTTTTCGCCCGCTTGATTCCTCAGCCGATACGGCTCAGGCGGGCGGAGGTGAGCGCGTCGATTTGTAAAGCGTCAGGAAAGACGCCGGGACCAAAGGTGCGTCTGTGCTGAAAGAAATTAATACTGGTGAATCTATAAGGACGGGTAAGTTTTCCCTTTCGGGAAGCTCCAGGTTTCCGTGGAGCCTGCACGCGGAGCACTGCTCTACGGAATGCCCCATGTGCCCGGCGGACTTCGTTATGCGTACGCCGGTCTCGGGGCCGAAGCCGTGGTTGTGGACGCTCAGGGATAAAACGAAGACGAGGGCGAACGCCGCCGCGAAAAATGCGCTTACTCTCTTTGTCTTTGCCTTCGTTGCGCCCATTATCCGTGCCCGGCCTTGTCCTCAGAGGATAACATATGATTCGCGATAGTAAGAGCCGCGTCCTTTATATTCAGCGAAGGGTCGAGGTCTACCCCGAGCTTCTTCAGCTCGGCGAATAGTTCCCCGAGGACGGGCGGCTCTATGTGACATTCGGCGAGCGCGCCTGTCATCGAGAACACCTCTTTCGGCGTCCCCTTCCCAACAATCCTCCCCCCGACCGCCATCAGATAAACCGTGTCGGCGATGAGGGGTACGGTGTTCATGTTGTGCGTCGATAATATTATAGCCGTCCCGTTCTCGCGGTTCACCGAATTAAGGAGCCTTATCATCTCGGTCCTGCACATGGGGTCTATGTGCTCGAACGGCTCGTCCAGTATCAGCAGCTCGGGCTTCGTGACCAGGGCCCCGGCGAGGGCGACCTTCGTCTTTTCGCCGCCGCTCAGGTAATGCGGCACCTTGTCCTTAAGGTGCTCGATCTCGAGCCGCTTCAGCACGTCGCCGACGAGCTCGTCGGTCTTTTGCTTCCCGTACCCGTAATTCCTCGCCGAGAACGACACGTCGTCCCATACCCTGGGCGCTATTATCTGAAGGTCCGGGTTCTGGAGCAGCGCGCCGATCCTCTCCCTCACCTTCTCGTAATCCTTTCCCGGGTCTACGCCCATGACGTCCACCTCGCCGCCCGAAGCCCTGAGGAGACCCAGCAAGAGAGAGAGCAGGGTGGACTTCCCGCTCCCGTTCGGGCCGAGCATGACCACGCGCTCACCCTTATGGACAGTAAAATCCTCGCCCTCGAACCTGAGCGAGGTGCCGTCCGGGTATCTGAAGCCGAGGTCCTTTATCCTTACGATTTCTTCCATGCTTCGGCCTCCCATTTAGGATAAAGGCCCCACGCGGCCGACAGGGCCAGCGCGGGCAGGGCGGCGTAGACGAAGTATACTCCGAGCGATTCCAGCCCGGGTTCGTATCGTATCGATAGCGCGAGCGCGAGTATCGCCGCGCCTGTCAAAACCGCCCCTGCGCCGCACGCCGGGCTTCCGCCCCTTACGTAGCCGCCGGATAATTTCCCGTCATATCCCCTTACCCTCATGACGCCGTAAAACTTCTCCGAGATGTCGAGCCCCCGCACAAGCAGGAGCCCTATGCCGGACGAAAAATTCACGACGTTGCGTACGATCTTTCCCCGCGAGATACCACCCCTGACCCTGAGCGCCTTAAGTAGATTGTCCATGAGGTCAAGGAGCAGGAAGAGCGATCTGTAAGTAAGGAAAAGCCCCTCGGCTATGATCTTCGGCAAGAACGGCCGGAGCGACGCGAACACGTCCGGGTACGGCGTCGTGACTATTACGATCACCGAAGCGAGGGCGGCCGTGAGCGCCTTCAAGATTATCACCCCGGCGCCGATCCAGTCGCCGTTCCATCCTGCGGCTGCGAATATGAGTGCGAATATCGCGGGGTAAGCCGCGATCGTTATGACCCTCGGCGCCGGAAGGCCGGTCCTGAAGACGAGGGCCGCGAGCGTGATGTACGCCCCGAGGAGGAAATAAAAATCCCTCGTTACGACGACGGATGCTATGACGAGCCCGGCGAAGACGAGCTTGGGCGGCGCGGACGCCCTGTGGAGGAAGCTCCCGCCGTGATTTGCGTAATAATCTATTGCCGAAACGTCCATGCGATTTCCTTACGTCTTCTCCGAGGCCACGAGATCGGGCCTCACCCTGTAGAGATACGACACGACGAGCCCCGTGACGGCGGCTTCGAGCGCCCATCCGAGCGGCGCAAGCAGAAAAATGGTCTTTACGAACCTTCCGAAGTCGAGGCCTCCCTCCGTTTCCACGTCCCCGGCCGGCCCGCCGTGGGTATCGTGGGCCGCCTCTTCCGTGTGGAGCGCCGCAGCAGGGTTTATATGCGAAACGTATACTACCCCCAGCATTATGGAAGTGCTCAGAAAGAGGCTCATAACGGCCGCGAGCGCCGAAGCCCATCCCGCCCGCCGCCCCGCCATGACCGTCCTGAAGGCCTGGAAAAGATAGTAGCCGAGCACGGCCTCCGCGCCGATTACCATAGTATTGAGCCCGACGACGGTAATCCCCCCGTGCCCGAACATCGATATTATGAGGTCTACGATAAATACGGATACGAAAGCGAGCGCCGGGCCGAGAAGTATGCCGGCGATTATGCTCAGGTTTATGTGATACGCGATCGGAACTATTTCGAGCGTCATGCCCGCTATCATCAGCGCCGACACTATCCCTATAAGGGGAAGCTTCCTCTTCACGTCCCCGGAATCCACTCTCCGGATGCAAAGCGCGAGAAGGAGGGCGGTGACCACCCATCCCGCGGCCACTATCCATAAAGGGAGAACACCGTCAGGTATGTGTATGTGAGACATGTGTCAAGATCCCCTTTTCACGCGCTGCATCCCCTGCACTTGCCGAATAGTTGAAGGAAGTGGTTTTGTATCTCTATTCCCGTGTCCTTCGAGAGCTTCTCCGATATCTTGTCCAGCGGGCATTCGGCGAACTCTATGACCCTGTTGCACTCGGTGCACACGATAGGGTGCCTGTGCCCCTCGGGTGCGACGGCGTAGCTGTGGCACCCGTCCTCCAGATGCACTTTCACTACCAGGCCGAGGTCTATAAGCGTATCGAGCGACCTGTACACGGTCGCAAGCCCCGTACCCGGCAATAGCGCCTTCACCTTCGCGTGTATGCTGTTTATGGAAAGGTAGGTTTCGCTCTCTTCCAGGACCTTGAATACAGAAAGCCTCTGCGGCGTACACTTCAGCTTCCGGGCGTGAAAAATATCCCTTATGCCGTCCTGGCCCTTGGCAAACACTTTATCCTTCATATGCTATGGTAACCCGCTGTTATGTAACCCGCCCCGACTCAAATGAGAAAGATTCTCAATTGTATTCGCCAAATCGTCGGCTGTCAAATCCGCCCCGGCGCGCCCGGCTTGCTCTGCCATCTCTTGAATCTCTCCATTATCAGGAAACTCCCTCTAGCGAAACCCCGTTAATTCAAGTACAATTAAAGTAACTTTTGTAACTTGAGAGAGAAACACTTAGTCACTATCCACAGGATTCCGCATAAATTGTTGGTACTTGATTGAGTTTTTACTGCTTGAGGGGAGAATTGTAAAATCACAGAGGAAGGTTATATGAAATCGTTTGACAATTTAGGTTTATCCGAGGGCATGCTGAACGCCCTCAAGAAGAAGGGCTTCGAAGCCCCGACTCCAATCCAGGAACTTACAATACCGGGACTACTCGGAAGCACGAAGGACCTCGTGGCGCAGGCGCAAACCGGCACGGGCAAGACGGCGGCGTTCGGCGTTCCGCTCATAGAGCTCATCAAGGAAAACGCAGGCCAGGTCCAGGTGCTCATTCTCGCCCCCACGAGGGAGCTCGCGATACAGGTCGCCGAGGAGATAAACTCGCTCAAGGGCGACAAGGAGCTCTCTATCGTGCCCATATACGGCGGGCAGTCGATGAGCCTCCAATTGCGGAGCCTCCGGAACGGCATCGACATCGTAGTCGGAACCCCGGGCAGGGTGCTCGACCACATCTGGAGCGGCGCGCTCTCGCTCGGAAAGCTCTCCTATTTCATTCTGGACGAGGCGGACGAGATGCTCAACATGGGGTTCATAGACGACGTGAAAGAAATACTCAGCCATACGCCCGAAGACAAGAGAACGATGCTTTTCTCGGCAACGATGCCCCGCGAGATCGTCGATATAGCCAAGAACCACATGCGCGAATACGACGAGCTCAAGGTCGAGTCCGAGCAGCTCACGGTGAGCCTCACGGATCAGATCTACTTCGAGGTAAAGCACTCCGATAAATTCGAGGCCCTCTGCCGCCTGATAGACATGGAAGACGACTTTTACGGCCTCGTATTCTGCCGGACGAAGCACGACGCCGACAAAATCGCCAACAAGCTCAGCCGGCGCGGGTACGACGCGGGCGCCCTTCACGGCAACATGTCCCAGATCCAGAGGGAGCGCATGCTCACGCTCTTCAGGAAGAAGCGCGTGAACATCCTAGTTGCGACGGACGTCGCGGCGAGAGGGCTCGACGTGCACGACCTTACGCACGTCATAAACTACGCGCTGCCGCAGGATCCCAAGGCCTACATCCACAGGATAGGAAGGACCGGAAGGGCCGGCAAGGGGGGGAACGCCGTCACGTTCGTAACGCCCGAAGAATACAGGAAGCTCAAATTCATAACCAAAGAGGCCAAGACGGACATCCGGAAGGCCAAGCTCCCCCTTAAGTCCGACACCGTTCTTCAGGAGCGTAAGCGCACGAAGAAAGAGGTAGACAAAATCGTAAACGCGCCGGCGCGTAACGGCAACTACCTCGAGCTATCGAAAGAGCTCCTCAAGAAGAAGAACGCCGAAGACGTCGTGGCGTCCTTACTCCAGCACACGTTCGGCCGGGACGACAGGAAAAACGGCGACGGCGACACGGCCGAGATAGACGACAAGGGGACGACCCGCCTCTACGTCGCCCACGGGAAGCGCGACGGCCTTACGAAGAAGAAGCTCCTCGGCTACATAAAAGAGAAGAGCGGGATATCGCCGGACAACATAACGGACATCCAGATACACCAGAAATTCTCGTTCCTGACGATGCCCTTCCACGAGGCCGAGGTTTTGCTCGCGCTCTTCAAGGACAAAAAAGAGGGCTCGGGGCTGTTTATCACGATGGCGAAGAAGGAAAAGTCCCGCAGGTCGGAATGACGTTTTTTACAATCGGAAGGGCCATGCCGGAATGCTTTATAAGCGGGTGCGGTATTACCGGCTCACGCATGATCTCGTAAAATCCGCGGCGCTTGTATAGCCTCGCTGCGCCTTCGCTCTCCCCGAAGACTATGATATGAGACTCAACCGGGGGAGGTTGTATAGGGCCGCCTTCTCCTCCGCGATTTCGAGGAATTTCGTCCCTATGCCCATGCCCCGATACCCGGGAAAAGGGCCATTCCGGAAATGTAGTAGCTGCCGTGCTGTTCGAATCTGCTATAGGGAACGAGGACCGGATCGGTCTCCCCGCTCGTCCCGGGGTCGTCAGCATGGTCCATGGGGAAAGCGGCCATCATTCCGGCGATCATTCCGCCTGATTCCGCGACCGTGCAATTCTTGTAGCCGAACGGCGAGCTTTCGTAGGAGTACCGTCTTTCCCCCGCGTCCAATATGGCTTCACCGGGCTTCAGGGACTTCGTCCATACGTAGTCCGCCACGCCGTCGGACGCCATGCCGAAAAGCCCGGCTATGCTCCTGCTCTCGTCCCTTCCCGCCTGGCGGAATATTATTCTCTCCAGAATACCCGCGCTCATTATTCACTTTTCCGGGACATCCTCTTTACCTCTTCATACCTGAAGCAATCGACGACGTGATCGTTCACCATCCCGGCGGCCTGCATGAAGGCGTAGCATATAGTCGAGCCGACGAAGCTGAACCCCCTTTTCTTCATGTCCTTGCTCATCGCGTCGGATTCCTTCGACCTGGCGGGAATATCGGCGAGGCCCTTCCTCGAATTGTCTATGGGTCTTCCCCCGACGAACTGCCATATGTATTTATCGAACGTACCGAATTCTTCGCTCACCTCTAAAAACGCCCTCGCGTTCTTTACGGCGGAATTCACCTTGAGTCTGTTCCTTATGATGCCGTGGTTTTCGAGAAGCTCCGCAATCTTCCTTTCGTCGTATGCGGCCACCTTCCACGCGTCGAAGTTGTCGAACGCCTCCCTGTAGGAATCCCTGCGCTTTAGTATCGTAATCCAGCTCAATCCCGCCTGCGCCCCGTCGAGGACCACCATCTCGAATAGCGTCCTGTCGTCGTGAACCGGGACGCCCCATTCAGTGTCGTGGTAATCGACGTAAAGCGGGTCTTCCCCGTGCCATCCGCATCTTTTCTTCAAGCCTGCTCTCCCTCCGGGTTATTCGGGGTCCCTGTGTACCGTCTCGGGTGAAAACGCCGGGAGGCACACGGCAATGTACTTCGCACCATTCGGCGTGCTGTACCTCACCCACTCCCCGGGATGCGTTATCACGGCCTGCCCCGCCCCGACCTCCATCGCACCGCCTTCGTGCTCGACCCTGAGCGCGCCTTCGAGGACGACGGTAATCTCCTGGAACTCCGGCCTCTGCCCCGGCTCCTCCCATCCCGCGGGCGACGTCATCCTGGCGACGCTGGCCACATCGCCCCCGGAATTTACCCTCCCCGCGAATTCCTCTATTATCTTGGGCTTGTTGCCCGCCGCCTCGATTATAGACGGCCCTTCGATAAGTGTAGGCATAGGTTCTCCGTATGTATCAGTCGAATCCTGAAACTCAGTACTGAATATAAATAAGCCGCCCCCCGCTGGCAAGGACAAAACCGGCCGGCCCGAAAATTTCCGATTGTGTTCTGGCGCGGGGAATTTTACACTTAAAATCTGTAGGCACTCGAAACCCGGGTACCACGGATCGGCGTAAACGGAGGGGAAATTTCATGAGAAAAATCATAGTCTTCGCTTTCATTCTGGGGCTGGCGGTTTTTGCAGCCGGGGCGCATTCCCATGCGAACGGCTCCCCCCAGTGGGTGACGGGCAAGGTCGTGTCCATAGTTAAGGGAAGCGGCGGAAGCCTCCTCAGCATGGAGCTGCCCGGGGGCGAGCTCTTCAGCGTCCCTTCCGCCCCGGGGCTTCTCGAAGGAATTCAGGCCGGCGACGTCGTTACGGTACAGGTCGTCGAAGGACAGGCGACGCTCCTCCGAATCGCGGAGAAGGCGGCCCCCTCCACACCTGCGCCCGAAAAGAAGGACGCGGGCGTTCAGTGGGTCCCGGGCGAGGTCGTCTCGATAGAGAGGGGCCCTACGGACAGCCTCCTCAGCGTAAAGATGCAGGGCGGCACCGTTTTCAACGTCGCGGCGTCTAACGATAAAATTACGGGGATAAAGGTAGGCGACCACGTGATCGCCAAGGTCTTTCAGGGCTGGGCCCAGTCGGTTACAAGGAAATAGGGCATCGGCTATTGCATTCCTCTCCCCGCTTTTAGATACTAGATCCGGCCCGTTGAATCATGTAGAGACGTTGTGATAAAATCGATTGTGCCGGAGAGGGGGATGATAGTACAAACAGGTTCGGAAGAATCCAGACTGCCTGACTTCCTGATCGTCGGAGCCGCCAGGAGCGCGACGACGCCTCTTTTTTACTACCTGAAAAATTACGGCGAAATATACATGCCCGCCCGGAAGGAGCCCTGGTTTTTCAGCTACGCCGACAATCCGCCCGATTACTCGAGCCCCGGGGCCTACGACGTCGTTTCCAGGCTCGAGGACTACGCGGCCCTCTTCAAGGCCGCCCGCCCCGATCAGATAATTGGCGAGGCCTCGCCTTCCTACCTCTTCACGCACGATACAGCGATATGGAATATACGGCGGGCTCTACGAAAAGCTCAGGATAATAATAATCCTCCGGAACCCGGCCGAAAGGGCCTATTCCCATTTTATGCTGCACAAGAGGGGATATAAAGAGCCCCTCGATTTCGAAAAGGCGATCGAGCCGGGCACCATAGCGGCGCGGCGCCGCGACAACTGGGATATATTCTACGACTACACGGGATGCGGTGCGGATTATATTACGAGCAGGTAAAGGCCTACATCGAGGGGTTCCCTCATGTGAAGGTCCTACTTTACGAGGACCTGGCGCAAAATCCCGGAAAGACGCTCCGGGAGATCTGCGAATTCCTGTCGGTCGATTATAGGGAGGACGTGAAGCTCGAAAGATTAAACAAGTCGGGCGTTCCGAAATTCGAGCTGCTTAACGAAATTATCAATAAATCTTCGCTGCTCAAGGACTTTCTAATGGCCGTTATTCCCATGACTGTCAGAAAAAGAATGAAACACAAGGCGTACATGTTGAATATGAAGCCCGTCGGAATACCCCTGGAACAAATGGTATCTCTATCCATTCTACGCCGGGGATATCGAGAACCTCGCGGCGCTCCTCGAAAGAGACCTCTCCGTCTGGCTCAAGCCCGGGCGCGCCGACGGTTCCCCTCTGTAAGAGCGTAATTCAATTGTTTCATTAAGGTGAATCCATTTCTCACGCACAGTATCTAATGATACAGGAAGCGACAGTCGAATTAAAAAGCACATCCTATACCACCATCCTCCAGAGGAAAGAAGCCCTTTAAGTTTAAGGGCTTCTTTTTTTATACGATTTCCCTCAGGACTTCCCTCGCTATGACGACCCTTTGTATCTCGGACGTCCCCTCGTATATCTCCGTTATCTTGGCGTCCCTGAATAAACTCTCCACCGGGTAATCCACCGTGTATCCGTAACCTCCGTGTATCTGGATGGCCTTCGTCGTCACCCACATCGCGGTCTCGGCGGCATAGAGCTTGGCCATTGCGGATTCCTTGGAATAGTTCATGTGCTTGTCTTTCATAACGGCCGCCTGAAGGGTCAGGAGCCTCGACGCCTCAAGGCGCGTGGCCATGTCGGCCATCATGAACTGAAGCCCCTGGAACGACGATATGGTCCTGCCGAACGCCTGCCGCTCCTTCGAATATCTCACGGCTTCCTCCAGCGCGGCACGCGCTATGCCCACGGCCTGGGTAGCGACGCCTATCCTCCCGCCGTCGAGCGTCGTCATGGCGATCTTGAAGCCGTCCCCTTCATGCCCGATCATGGCGGACCTGGGCACCTTGCAGTCCTCGAAGTATATCTGCGCCGTGCTCGTCGCCTTTATGCCGAGCTTGTGCTCCAGTTTCGCGACATTGACCCCGGGGGTATCCATGTCGATTATAAACGCCGAAATCCCGTGGTGTCCCTTGGAAGGGTCGGTGGCCGCTATCAGCACCATCACGTCGGCCTCGGCCCCGTTCGTAATCCACGCCTTTGCCCCGTTTATAACGTAAGAATCGTTCTTCCTCAGCGCGATGGTCCTCATGCTCGCTGGGTCCGATCCCGCGTCCGGCTCGCTCAGTGAGAAGCATCCGAGCTTCTTCCCGCTCGCGAGGTCGGGAAGATACGCCTGCTTCTGCTTCTCCGAGCCGAAAGCCAGTATCGGATTGCAAACGAGCGAGTTGTTAACGGACATGATTATCCCCGTCGAGGCGCAGGCAGCGCATATCTCTTCGAGCGCGATCACGTAGGAGACGCAGTCGAGCCCGCTGCCGCCGTATTCCTCCGGCACCATCATCCCCATGAACCCGAGCTCGCTCATCTTGTCCACGAGCCTTTTCGGGAACTTTCCCTCCCTGTCGTTTCGGGCGGCCTCCGGCCTGACTTCCCTGGCGGCGAAATCCTTTGCCGTCATTTTTATAAGCTCCTGCTCTTCCGTCAGCGTTATAATGGACATGCCTGACACCTCCGTTCTTTTGGCAACCGAGCGCTCGCTCGGTAATCAATTCTAAAACCATTCCCTTTTCGTGTCAACGACTTTTTTAGCGGAGGGCTTTCGTTATGAGGTCCGTCTGAAGCTTGATGTACTGTTTGAGCGTGAAGTTCTTTCTGAGCGCCCAGCGCCTGAAAGCCCACATCTGCCCCTCTACCATAATATTATGCGCTAAAAGCCGGGCCGTTTCCTTATCTATATGAAAAATCTTTTCCTTGATCCCCTGAGTGATAATGCCTTCGAAGATGTCCACCAGGCCGTTCTCGGCGTCGAGCACGTATTTCCTCTCTTCCCTGTTGAGCGATTTTGTCTCCTGGTAGAGGAGGAGGGTATAGTCCTCGATCTCGTCGATTATAGTGAAATAGTCGCGTATCGCGTTTCTCAGGTTCTCGGCGGGGTCCTTCTTTCCCGTTAGCGTGCTCTGGAGCTTGTCGCTGACGCTCTTCGATATATGATCGCAGACTAAAAAGAGTATGTCCTCCTTCGTCCTTATGTAATCGTAGAGCGTGCCCATGCTCATGCCGAACTCGCGGGCGATCTCGCGGACGGTGGTCTTGTGGAAACCCTTCCGGACGAAGAGCTCGACGGCGGCGTTCACGAGCTCCTGGCGCCTTACGCTTACGAGCTCCTTGTCCTTGATGTTGGATGCTATCAGGCTCTTCGGGTCGGGCATGCGGAATAATTCCCGGTTTCTCTTTGATTCATGGTACGCGCCTTGCGAAACGAACCAATATATTAACACAAAGAGCGGGGTTATATCACACCGCCCCGGGAGCCCGGATTTTATTATTGCCCGCCGCCGAACGTGCATTCGTCGAGCCCCTCGCCCAGCGCCTCGCAGCTTTCCCGGTCCGAGGTCAAGCCGCATACAGTGGAATAGTAATTACATGAGCTGTGGTTTATCGCTATCTGGCGAAAGTCCGTCGGTCCCGTAATCGGCGCCCCGAACGTTACAGGGTATCCCGTATCCACGTGTACGTAGGAAAACTCCGTCGGAGGCAGCGTGGGAACGATGTCGTTCGTGTTATAGATCCGCCGGCTGTCTATCTCGTACCCTTCGTAGAGGCTCTTGAAGTCGGCGTCGCCGACCCTCGGCCCGGCGAAGTTGTACATGACCGGGTTCTTAAAATCGGTGTTCTCTATGATGTCGGGAACCGCCAGTACCGCGAGCGCCGCGCCCAGGCTGTGGCCTGTTATATAAACATTGTTGTAATTTCCCGACTCCGCCGCGCTGGCAACCGCGCTCGTAACGGCAAGCGTGTTATATATGTCCGTAAATCCCTCTTCCGTCTTCCCCCCGTAAGTGTAGCTCACGAGCGGGAAATCGGCGTCGCTTATCCACTCGTCTACAGTCTTGGTCCCCCTGAACACGACGTAAATGTTGGAGCCGCTCGTGGCGACGAACGCTATCGGCACCTCCGTCGGCAAGGATTCCCCGAAGAAGCTTTCGGGAGTGAGCAGTATCTCCTTCAGCTCGTACGGCGAAGGCAGGGTGAATTCCCTGCCGTTGTCGTTGTCTATCAGCATCTGGTACGACTGGAGGCAGAGGTACATGAGCTCCGCAGCCGTCTCGGCGCTGAATTCGCCGCCGCCCGGCTCCCCCGGTCCCGGCTCTTCAGGCCCCGGAGCTTCCGGCCCTGTAAGCACGTTCTCCCCGTCGCACGACACCGCGAATCCGCACGCAAAAATCAGTAACAGAATCATATACGGGATTTTCGATATTCCTTTCTTATTCATGTGTCGGGCTCCTCCGGATATTATGGGATTAAAGCAGTATCGATTAATTATAACCGTGATTTCGCGCCGGAATGCCCATGTTTTTTCGCGGCGCTCCGGGGCGTTTTCCTTTTATGATCGATTGGGGTTTAGTAACGGCCCGGACATCGGGGCGGGACGGATTCGGGAATCCCGCGCCCGGGGTTATTTAACCGGGGTTATTTAAAAGGGTTGAGCGTATTGAGCTCGGTCAGGGTTTCGACGAGCTTCGGCTTCTCGACGAATAGCCTGTACTGCATAAGCTTCAGCACGGACGAGAAATCCTTCCACTCCGACATGAAGGATTCGTGCCCGGTTACTATCTCCTTGGCCTCCTCTACGCTCTCCTTAAAGTAATCGGAGAGGGTCTTCCGGGCTATCTCGTCTTCGAGGGATTCTATTATCTTCGGAAGCTCGTCCTTTTCGAGCCATATGCCCTGGCAGGTGGCGCAGTAATTTATCTCGACCCCTGTATCCCCGTATTCGAGGCTCGCGGCCGGGGTTCCGCACACGGGGCAATCGACGCCGTCCGGGCCCGATTTAAATTTTTCGGGGTGCTTCCATATCTCGAAATCGAGCCAGTCGAGGTTGGGGTCCGTCTCTTCCTTCACCTCTTCGAGCTCCCCCTTTTCGAGCCAGACCCCCTTACACGACTCGCACTCGTCTACCTCTATAGATCCGAGCACCTTGGTCTTAAGCTCAACACCGCACTTCGGGCACTTCTTCATATCTCGTTTCTCCCCGGAATCAGAGTACTTCGACGTTCACCACGCGGCCGCCCATAAAGTAAAGATACACGCAGTCGTACGTGATGCCATTCTTCGTCTGGCAGCTGTATACCCATTTCTCGTCGTAGCGCGCCTTGACGGGCGTCGTGTCCCTGCGCCACGGCTCCCCTATACCGGCGGCGACCTCTTCCTTCGTCATGCCCTTGTAATCCTTCCCGGCCTCTATGGATTTCATTACCTCGTTCCCGCTCGATTTCGACCCCTCTGCGATCTCTATCGGCGCGCTTTCCGCGATGGAGCCCGATAAAAGTAACATTATCGTAAATACGGGCGCCAAAGATAAGAGCAGGAACCTCTTAAGCAAATAATCCAGTCGCGGCATTTACGCGAACCTCCCGGGTATCGAGATATTGGGATTCTGTCTGCCTGCTTAATTATATTGCAGGAATCCCCTGTTTCCGAGGGGTTTTCTTCTATTCGAACTCGAATCCGAGCCGGCCGTCCCCGGCTACCACCTTGACGCTCCCGCCGGACGCAAGGTTCCCGAAGAGTATCTCCTGGGTCAGCTTCTCCGTGATCTCGCTGTCGATGAATCTCTGTATGGGCCTCGCCCCTAAGAGCTTGTCGTAGCCCTTCTCGGCTATGTACGACCTGGCCCCGGGCGTGAGCTCTACGGACACCTTCTTCACCCTTAGCCTGTCGGCGAGCTGTCCGAACATCTTGTCTACTATCTTTTCGACGACTTCCCTGCTGAGAGAGCTGAAATGGAGCACGGCGTTAAGCCTGTTCCTGAACTCGGGGCTGAAGTACTTCTCTATGGCCTGGACGCTCTTGTCCTCGAACTCGTCCTTCTCGAAGCCGAGCGTTCTCTGGCCGCTCTCGCGGGAGCCCGTGTTCGTCGTCAGTATCAACACTATCTGCCTGAAATCGACCTTCCTCCCGTTCGAATCCGTAAGCGTCGCGTGGTCCATCACCTGCAAAAGTACGTTATAGATGTCTTCGTGCGCCTTCTCTATCTCGTCCAGCAGAAGCACCGCGTGCGGGTTCTTGTGAACGGCCTCCGTGAGCTGCCCGCCCTCGTCGTATCCGACGTATCCCGGGGGCGATCCTATGAGCCTCGACACAGTATGCTTCTCCATGTACTCGCTCATGTCGAAACGTATGAACCCGATGCCGAGCGCCTCTGCGAGCTGCTTTGCGAGCTCAGTCTTTCCGACGCCGGTCGGCCCGGCGAACATGAAGTTGCCGACGGGCTTATCCGGCTCGCTCAGCCCCGAGCGCGACATCTGTATCGCCGTCACGAGCTTTTCGACCGCCTCGTCCTGCCCGAATATGACCTTCTTCAGGTCCGCGGCCAGCGTCATGAGCCTGTTCCTGTCGTCGGCCTTGACGGTCCGGCTCGGCACCTTGGCTATCTTCGATACGAGCGCCTCTATGTCCTTCACGGTCACCTGCCTCACGCCCGTGTCGAAATTCCGGAGCTTCGCGGCCGCCCCGGCCTCGTCGATGAGGTCGATGGCCTTGTCCGGGAGCCTCCTGTCGTTCATGTACTTCGCCGAAAGCTCCACGGCCGCCTTCAGGGCCGGCGTCGAATACCTTACGCCGTGAAACTCCTCGTAGTGCCTCTTGAGCCCCTGGAGTATCTTCACGCATTCCTCTTCGCCGGGCTCGTAAACGTCAACCCTCTGGAACCTCCGGGCGAGCGCGTGGTCCTTCTCGAAAACGCTCCTGTATTCCTTGAGCGTCGTCGTCCCGATACACCTTATCTCGCCGTTGGCGAGCGCGGGCTTCAGCATGTTGGACGCGTCGAGCGTCCCTCCCGAAACGGCCCCCGCTCCGATGACGGTATGTATCTCGTCGATGAAAAGTATCTTTTTGTCGTCCCCTTTTACGTTGTCTATGATGGACTTGAGCCTCTCCTCGAAATCCCCCCTGTACCGCGTCCCGGCGGTGAGCGAGCCCATGTCGAGGGCGTAGATGGCGGTGTTCCTGAGCGCCTTCGGAACCTCATTTTCCGCGATCCTTAGGGCGAGCCCCTCGGCTATCGCAGTCTTGCCGACGCCGGCGTCCCCGACGAATATCGGGTTATTCTTCCGCCTCCGGGCGAGTATGTGTATCGTGCGGTCTATCTCGGATTCACGGCCGATGAGCGGGTCCAGCTTTCCGTCGCGCGCCTTCTTTACGAGGTTCGTGCAGAACTCCGATAGCGGGTCCTTCGCCCCTTCCTGTGCCTGCGTGTCCGTCTTTGCTATACTGGTGGATTTTTCCTGCTGCCCGTAACCCGAGCTGCCGTGCGATATGTATCTCACGAGGTCGTACCTGTTTACGCCCTGCTCGCTCAGAAGATACACGGCGTGAGACTCGTCCACCCTGAACATGGCGATGAGTATGTTCCCCCCGTCTATCTGCTGCTTGTCGGCCGACTCCGCGTGCATGGCGGCGAGCCTCAGAACGTAATGGCTCCCGGCCGAGTACTGGGGCTCCGGCAGGTACTCGGAGTCTATAGGGGGCATGTTCTCGTCGATAAAGTCCTCGAGGCTCGTTCTCAGCCGTTCGAGGTCTACGCCGCATCCCGTAAGAACCTCCGACGCGTTCGGGTCGTATGTCAGCTCCAGCAATATGTGCTCGAGCGTTATGAACTCGTGCCGCCTGGCCTTTGCCTGCTCGTAAGACCTTTTAAGTGTTTCCTGCAGTTCCCTTGAGAGTGTCATTGATATTCGCCTCCCCCCTCCACTTCCAGTATACATTTGAGCGGGTGCTCGTACTCCTTCGCCAGCTTGTCCACATGCGCTATCTTGGTTGTAGCCACATCATAAGTATAAACGCCCACGGTGCTTCTGCCCGCCGTATGCGCTTCGAGCATTATCCTGGTCGATTCCTCCTGCCCCTTGTAAAAAATCCTCATGAGCACCCACACCACGAATTCCCTCGGGGTGTAGTCGTCGTTTAATAGCACTATCCTGTACATGTCGGGCCGTTTGAGCCTGGTCCGTTTTTCGGTGAGGAGCTCCCCTTCGCGATCGCTCCGTTTAATATCTCTTTCAGCCATAACCAAAGTCTCTCGGCGGCGCCGGGGCTTCCCTCGCCGCTTACTATTTAAAAAATTTAATCATCCTCCCCTCGTTTTTCTACTGCCCGTGCAAATATTTAAGAGGCGACTGCAAATTGTACTGCTCTATGAGGCGCTCCGTATACCCGCGCTCCCGGTCGAGGAACTTGCCGATGGCGCTTCCTGCGTCCTCGTTCAGAATCAGGTGTGAGCTATACGTGGGAACCGCCCCGAATCCCCGGAGGAATTTATGCTCGCCCTGAGCCCCGGCCTCGAAAATATCGATTCCGTTATTTATAGAATAATTTATCAAGCTGTAGAAACAACACTCGAAATGGAGGTTGCTGTATGATTCCAGCGCCCCCCAGTAGCGGCCGAAAAGCCTGTTGTTCTTGACGATGTTAAAGCTCCCCCCGACCCATCTCTTCCCGTCACCCGCCATAACCAGGACAATCCGGCGCCTGTACTTCTCCCACATCAGATCGAAGAATTCCCTGTTGAGATAAGCGCTTCCCCATTTCCTCGAATGGGTGTCCGTGTAAAAGTCCCATACGGCGTCGATGTGCTCTTCCCTTATGTCGTCCTTTTCGACGATCCTTATTTCGAGGCCCGTTCCTTCGAGCGATTTCCTCTCCTTCTTTATCTGCTTCCTCCTTCCCGAGCGAAGGTCCCCTAAAAAGTCGTCGAAGCTCCCGTAATTTCTGTTCTTCCAGTGATATTGATGTGTGACCCGCGTCAGGAACCCGAGCCTCCCCAGGAGCGAGCATTCCCTCTCCGTAAGGAACAGCACGTGCGCGGACGAGCACTCCTCCCTCACCGCGAGCTCGGTGAGCCCCCTCGCCAGGATACCTGCGCACTCCTCGAACGGGTATTCGGGATGAACGGATATGCGCGTGCCGGTGGCCGGTGTGAACGGCACCGCCGCGACGAGCTTGGGATAGTATCTGAGTCGTGCGTTCTCGAACGCCCGCGCCCACTCCCAGTCGAATATGTACTCGCCGTAAGAATCGAGCTTTATATAAGCCGCCACCGCCCCGGCCATTGCGCCCCCGTCCCTCAGCACCAGGTATCTCGGAACCCATGTCGTATGCGGCCCGACGCAGCCCGACCCCTCCATCGCCTCTAAAAATTCGTATTCGAGGAACGGATTTTCCCGGTCTATGAGCGCGTTATACTCCTCCCTGTCGAGTGCCCCGATGGAATCGTATACCGAAAGCGTGTAATCCCTGCTCATGCGTTCGTCCCCTGTGGCCTGCGGGGTAATTTCCCGAATAAGGTTTAGTATAGCACCTGTAACGGGCGGCGGCGCCCGAATAGCGCCTTCGGAGCTCTGCCGGCTCCTCCCGGGCTTATTGACAAGGGAAGACCGAAGGTGGGATAATGGTAGTCATCCGCGTTAAAGCTCCTTCTCGAGGCTGAAGATGTATAAACACTTTGCCGCGCTGCTTATTCCGGCGCTTTTCACGGCGCTCACCTGCGTTTCGTTCCCCGGCCTGCGTTCGGTCGCTCAGGTAGCCTTCGCGCAAACCGCCTCGGGCGAGGCCGACGTCTTCTTCAAGCTGAACGAATTCGCGTTCGGCCCCGGCGGCGAGGCCGCCTTAAAGGAATTAGCCGAAACTCTGAAGAATAATCCGGGAGCCGTCCTCGTCATCGAAGGCTACTCCGACGTCACGGGCGACGACGAGTACAACCTCAACCTCTCCCGGAGGAGGGCCGAAGCCGTAAGGCGGTTCTACGTGGCGGAAGGCGTCGCCCCGGCGAAAATAACGGTCAGCGGCAAGGGCAAGACCAGCAGGTTCGCGTCCGGCAGCGACGAGAGCTCCCTCAGGCTCAACCGGAGGGTGACGATCCGGCTCGAGTCCGGCACTGCGCCTGAATCGGCGCCCGCACCCGCCGCGCAGGAAGCCCCGGCCCCCGCCCCCGAATCTGAATCCGGGCCTGGGTCCGAAGCTCCCCCCAAAGAGATGATAGACGCCATAACCATCGAGGAAGAAGGGCCCGGTCCCGAACCGGCCCCGGTCCCCGCGCCGGAATCCGCCCCCGAAACGGCCTCCGGGCCCGGCGTCGTCAGCCCCGCGGTTTCCGAGATACTCGGAAAAAACATGCGCCGCCTTACCGCCGGCAGGGTAGTGTTCGATACGCCGGGGGAAATGAGCGTCGGCGAATCGTATACTATAGAGGCCGCGGTTACACATAGATTCCTGAAAGACCTTTCACAAAGCCTCGCCGAGGACGGCGCGGACGGCAGCCTGAAACTCGGCGATAACATCACGCTTCATCTCAAGGGGAGCGGTTTCGATATAACCCCCGTTTCCGATTCCGCTACGGGCGGAGAGCCGGAGTTCCCCATCGACGACACCGAGGACGTAAAGACGATAGCCGAGGACGCCACGGCGAGCTGGGAATGGAGCGTAAAACCCGAAAAGAGCGGGTTTCAAACGCTCCTTCTTTCCGTCGAGGTCGCGGTCGAGGACGAGCACTTAAGGGAAATCCTCGCCGAATCACCCGTTTTCGAAAAGGTGGTCCAGGTAAAGCCAAGCTTCTTTCACTCCATATCGAAAAGCTACCTTCTCATGGCCGTCATTATAATAATTGCCGTCGCCGCCGTGGGATGGGCGTTGATAAAAAAGCTCAAGCTCGGCTGACGCACCCGGGAGGGCCCCTACATGAAGTGGCTCCGAAGCATATTTCGAGGCGGAGAGGACGGCGTAGACGGAATTGACCACGCAGCCATAGTGGTTACCGACATGGATAGGGCCATAGGCTTTTATTCCGGCCTGCTCGGGCTTGAAATTATTCGGGACGGCCGACCCGGGGGCGGCGACAAAAAAACATTTCTCGGGAACAAAAACGGCGTCTTTCTCGCCGCGACGGAGGATAAGCGCCGGCCCTCCGGAGGGCCGGTCAACCACATTGCCTTTAAGGTAGGCGATGTAGAGGCAGCGGCAAAAAGGTTAAAAGCCGCCGGTATTACATTCACAGAAGAGAAAACCGGTCCCGGCGGCGAGACGATCGCATATCATTTTTTAGACCCCGACGGCCTCGAGCTCGAGATATGCGCTCCTGCACCTAACCAGGTTCCCCAGTACTGAAATTCCTCGGGATTTCTTTTCAGAAGGCTTTGCAGTGTATACTTAACCCATGTAAAATAATTATTAATCTCGTATCGAACTACCGACAAATGTCGATTTTAAAGAGAAAAAAGAAGCCCGGCGGAAATAAGGCCGAAGTCGAAGCCGAGGGCTATGCACTGCCCGTGAGGTTCGGTCCGGAAATGCGCGTCCTCATAATCGGCGGCGGCATAGCCGGGCTTACACTGGCGGGGCTCCTCCAGCAAAGGGGGTTTAAGCCGCGCGTGGTCGAGCGCATACCCGAATACGGCAAGGTCGGATACATCATCGTCCTCTGGCCCTCCGGTGGCCGGGTTCTTAAGGGGCTCGGCCTTTACAGAGACCTTATCGAAACGGGGCTCCCCTTTTCCACCTACAACGTATGGAACGAAAAGGGCGAGATGCTGAGATCCTACTCCGTCGACGAAGTATCCGAAAAATACGGGCCGATGATAAGCATATACAGGTCCGAGCTCATAAGCATCCTCAGAAAGAACATAAATTCGGAAAGCCTCACGATGGGCGTAACGGTCGAGAAGATTCACCAGACGCCCGACGAAGCCATAGTCACGTTCAGCGACGGGACCGAAGAGTCCTTCGACCTCGTCGTCGGCTGCGACGGCGTCCGCTCCAGAACTCGGAGCCTCGTATTCGGCGACGTCCCCCTTTCCTACAGCGGCATGAGGGGCTGGAGCTTCTGGCTCAAATCCGGCATCTCCAAATCGGCCCAGATAGCCGAGTACTGGGGCACGGGCAAGTTCCTCGGGATCTGGCCGACCCGAAACAGGCTTTCCGTGTTCACATGCATACGGAGCCCCAGGGGTGCGCCCGACCCCGTCGAGAACCGCCTCGATCATATAAGGCAGCATTTCAGCGAATTCGGCGGCATAGTTCCCGAAGTCCTCGCCGGGCTCGAAGACCCGGGCGATATATTCCACGACGAGTACTGCGATCTCAGGATGGACGAATGGTACAAGGGCCGCGTCGTCCTCGTCGGCGATTCGGCCCACGCCGTCCTTCCCACGGCCGGCGGCGGCGTGTCGATGGCCATAGAATCGGCCGCGGTTCTCGCGGACGAGCTCTCGCGGGCCGACTCGAAATACATCTCGCATGCTCTCGAGGCCTACGTCGTAAGGCGGCGTCCCCGCGTCAACAAGGTCCAGGACCAGTCCCGCATGATGGGCAAGGTCGCCTTCGCCGACAGCCGCGCCGTATCCATCCTGAGGAACCTCGTAATGCGGTTTTACTCCAGCCGCCTCCACCTCAAATACTGGGACGATCTCCTTAAAGAACCCATATAAACAGCCGGCGGCTTTCCACCTTACTTTGCTCCCATCCGCTACTCGAAAACGCAGGAAATAATTCATCAGTTATAATTTCTAATGGCATTCAGGGTCCAATGAGTATACTTTTAATCCATACGCGCAGAGGGCGCGAAGACGCGTCTTCCTCGAACACTACGAGCGGCGCGGTGCGTGCTCCTGACTATTTTCAATCATCTAACATGAAATCCGGAGGTATTCAGGCCATGTCAAGGCTGGCAAGAATATTCGTTTTATCTCTCGTCGTTTCTTTAATCTCCCTGGGACAGGTTATACAGGCCGGCGCACAGGAGGTAGGGGGATACAATTCACTTTCCCCGCTCGTTAAAAGGCTCAGTCCTTCCGTAGTCAACATCAGCACCACGAATGTCTCCAAGGGAAGGACCTTCTCTTACGAATCGCCTTTCAAGGACCGGGAGAACGATCCGTTCAACGAGTTCTTCGATAAGTTCTTCGGCCAGCAGCCCGAAAGAGAATTCAGGGGCAGGGGCCTCGGCTCGGGATTCATATTCAGCGAGGACGGATACATAGTCACTAACAACCACGTCGTCGAAAAGGCGACCGACATAAAAGTGATACTCCAGAACGGCGATATATACAGCGCCGAAGTCATAGGGACGGACCCGAAAACGGACCTTGCCCTCCTCAAGATAGAGCCCAAGGAGAAGCTCCCCGCGGTCAGGTTCGGCAATTCCGACAGCCTCGAAATAGGCGACTGGGTGCTCGCGATCGGTAACCCGTTCGGGCTCGGACATACTGTCACGGCGGGAATAATAAGCGCCAAGGGCAGGTCCCTCGGCCTCGGCTCCTACGACGATTTCATACAGACCGACGCCGCCATCAACCCCGGCAACAGCGGCGGCCCTCTCTTTAACTTCAGCGGCGAGCTCGTGGGCGTGAACACCGCGATCATAGCAGGGGGCCAGGGCATAGGCTTCGCCATTCCGGTAAACATGGCCAAGGACGTCGTCGCACAGCTCAGGAATAACGGCAAGGTCGTCAGGGGCTGGATAGGGGTCTACGTTCAGGAGGTAACGCCCGATATAGCGGATAGCATGAACCTGAAGGACCATAAAGGCGCCCTCGTTGCGGACGTTGCGCCGGGCGGCCCCGCGGACAAGGCCGGGCTTAAAAGGGGCGACATCATAGTGGAGTTCGACGGCGCCGGCATCGAAAACATGCCCGAGCTGCCGAAGTCGGTCGCGGCCAATCCCCCGGGAACGAAATCCGAAATGAAGGTAATCAGGAACGGCCAGGTAAAAACCCTTAAGGTCGAGCTCGGACAGCTCCCCGACGAAGTGGCCCAGGAGTCGAGAAGGGTAAAGGGCAAGGCCGTCGAGCAGGACCTCGGCCTCGTCGTCCAGGAGATAACCCCCGAAGTCCAGAGCATGTTCGGCACGGGCAGGTCCGAGGGCGTCGTTATCACGAACGTCCAGCCCGGGAGCGTAGCGGCTAATTCGGGTCTTGCGCCGGGCGACGTCATCTTAGAAATAAACAAGAAGGAAATCACGAACCTCGATAATTACGGCAAGTCCATGGATTCCGTAGAGTCCGGTCAGAACATCCTCTTTTTAGTTCAAAGGGGCACGAACACGATCTACGTCGCCTTAAAACCGGAGGGGCATAATGACAAGGGCTGACAGGTTAAAGGAGCTCGGCATAGATTTGCCCGACGTTGCGTCGCCGCTCGGCTCCTATAAGCCCGCGTCGGTGGCGGGCAGCCTTCTCTTCGTATCCGGCCAGCTCCCGCTGTCGGGCGGAAAGCTCGTGTTCGAGGGTAAAGTCGGGGCGGACGTCTCTCCGGAGGACGCCGCCCGCGCGGCGCGGCAGTCGGCGATAAACGTCCTCGCCGTGTTGAAAAAGGAGCTCGGCGCACTCGACAACGTAAAGAAGATCGTGAAGGTCACGGGCTACGTCGCGAGCGCCCCCGGCTTTACGGGGCAGGCCGGCGTTATTAACGGCGCGTCCGACCTTTTCTTCGACGTATTCGGCGAGGAGGGCCGCCACGCGCGCGCGGCCGTAGGCGTCTCCGAGCTTCCGTTAAACGCCCCCGTCGAGGTAGAAATCGTGGCCGAGATAATATAGCCGCCCGGCCCGGCGACGCTTTCCGGTAAACTAAATCTTCACATGTCCCGACTCACCGTCTGTTTGTATACGGATCACCCGTCGGAATCGCTCGACGTTGGGGCCGTGGCCGCCTCGCTCGAGGGTTACGGCGTCCGCGCGGAAAACCGCGGGAGCCTCCTCGAATACCTCCGGGCGGGGGACGAAGCCCTCGGCGAAATAGCCCGCAGGCTCGCCTCCGCCAGGGTTTCGGGCATCGAATCCCCACTCGACGAAATCCTCCCCGCGGGTCCTTCCGAAGCCGCATTCGAAAGGAGAATGCTTTCGGGCGAAGAGAAGGGTAGGGGCGTTCTTTACGACGGGCTCTGGGTCCAGAGGGCGCTTAGAAAGCTCATCTGCGACTCCCTCCCGGAAGAATCAGGTAGTGATTTTTTACACATTATATTCACCGGCCGGCTCATTGGAACGTTCGAAGGCAGGCGCTACCACGCCCGAGTCGTACTCCTGGGCAGCCCTTCCATAATCTCCACCTCCGGACTCGTTGAAGCTCCCGCGAGGCCGCGCGAATACTACTTCATAAAGGGCGGCCTGATAAACAGCGGAAGGGACACACGCGAGCTCGACGAGATGTACAGGGGGAGGTTCATAGACTACGACGACCCTAAGACGACCTCCGCTATCACTTCTTACGCCCTTCAGGCCCTCTTTTACGAGCTCTCGGGCGAGGCCTTCTGCGAGAACCCGGAATGCTGCCTCTTCAACTCGCATTGGCAGGAAGACGTGCTCAAGGTTCAGTACGAGGGAAAGCCCTGCGCCCGCTGCCTCGAAATCCTGGGATAAAACGGCTGGGATAAAACGGGAAGAAAAAAGGGGGAAAGCCGGCGGCCTTCCCCCTCTGATTTTCTGTTTTGTTAATAAATCAGGCTCAGGCCCTTGCCTGCTCCTGCTTTTCTAAAATGTCGATGGCAACCTTGGCGGCCTTTTTGCCCGAAAGCAGCATTCCGCCGAACGTCGGCCCCATCCTCGGAAGCCCGTATACGCTGTTTACAGACATGCCGCATGCTATGAGCCCCGGGTGGACCTCGCCCGTGTACTCGACGAGCGCTTCTTCCGATTTTTCGACCCACATCGAGCCGTGTCCGGGGAGCTTCTTGTAAAGACCCTGCTGCGAGAGCCTCGAAACGCAGTATGCATCGTGCCCAGTGGCGTCGATTACGAGCTTCGACTCTATTGCGATCGGGTCGAGACACGTGATCTCCTTCGGCATGTTGGCTATGGGGGTCCAGTTTATAACTATGCCGGCCACCCTGCCGTTCTCCCTGTATACGAGGTCGTCGAACATGGTCATGTTCCTTATTCTCGCCCCCGCCTCGCAGGTCATCGCGATGAGCTTCGAGCACGCGTAGGGCCCGTCGGCGACGTAGAGCCCCTTTTCTACTTCTTCATAGGGCACCTCGATTTCGTCGAGCACCTCGTTCCCGGGCTCCCTCACGGTGACCTTGTTCATGAGATAACCGCCTATCCAGAAACCGCCCCCGAGATAGTTCATCCTCTCCACGAGGAGAACCTTGTATTTCTGCTTTGCTATGTCCTTTGCAGCCACGAGACCGCTCGGCCCCGCCCCCACGACTATCACGTCGCTCGTGATGTACTCGTTGAATTCGTTGGCAAAGCCCTCTACTATGGCTTTTGTAACTTCTTTCTCTCCTACCGGTGCGAACTTCACCTTAAAATCGGACATAAAATTGTCTACCTCCCTGAATATTGCGGTCGCTTGTTTAACCCGTTTAATCTATCACAGAATGGGTTAGCGTCAATAGAAACTATTATACACGATATACCCCCATATATGCCCAGGAGGGCCTTTCCGGCCCGGCTTCTCTGTGGCGGCGCGGGCAATTATAGGTTATCTTACAATCTGCCCGTGGCGGCGACATTCAGAAACTTACGGAGGTAACGTACATGCTTCGTCGTACAAGCTTTTTCCTTTTTTTCCTGGCGGTGATGTGCGCCCTGGGCGCTCTGTCCGAGAGGGCGTATTCGGGGCTCGTCATGCAGCAGGTCGTCTACGAGGAAGGCTCCCCCTCGAAACAGCAGGTAACGCTCTACATACAGGACAACAAGCTGAAGCAGGTCGAAAACGCCGGTCAGTTCTCCCCCGCGGTGATATTCGATCTCAATTCCGGAAACATTATATTCGTCAACGACGAGAAGAAGCTCTATATAACCCTGAACAGGGACGAGTACCTCAAATACATAGAGTCCTTCATGTCCGAGAACAAGAATGCGCCCCAGGAAAAGAGGGACGTCAAGCTGAAGAAAACCGGTGAAACCGGGAGCTTTGCCGGCTACTCTTCGAAGAAGCTCGAGATATACGACAACGACAAGCTCCAGACGGAATACTGGGTCAGCAAGGAGCCCGGGTTTTCCGAAGAGATCGACCTCGACAAGATGTCCAAGCTGATGAACGAGGTAAAGAAGATAAGCCAGAACATCGGCGGCTCCGCGTCCATTTCCGACAACGAATACAAGGTAATTCAGGAAATCTACGAGGAAGGCTATCCGATGAAAACCGTGTACTACGCCCCGGACGGTAAGGGCTCTGTCACGGAAGAGATAATCTCCGTTAAAAAAGAAGATATACCCGCCACTGAATTTCTTCCGCCGGCCGGCTACGAGAAGATCACCTACCAGGACATACTGAACCAGCAGTAACTATTCGGATTGTGTATCCGGGGGAAAGCGCATAAGCCCGGGCCCCGGGCTTATGCGTGTCGAGTTTCGTCCTAGCTTTCTTCCACCACTTCGACGGTTATGGTAGCCGTCACCTCGTGATAGATCTTTACAGGTACTTCGTGGGCGCCGAGCGATTTTATCGGATTTTCGAGGTCTATCTGCTTCCTCGATATCTCGAATCCCTTTTCCTTGAGCGCATCGGATATGCTCTGGGACGTAACCGAGCCGAATATCTTCTCTTCCTCGCCCACCTTGACCGCTATGGTGAGCTTCGTCCCCTCGAGCCTGGACGCGTGCGCCTCGGCGTCCGACTTTGCCTTGTCTTCTTTCTTTTTGAGGGACGCATTCTTCTGCTCCCACGCCTTTATATTCCCTGGCGTGGCCTTTACGGCGAGCTTCTTCGGGATGAGGAAGTTGGTGGCAAGCCCGTCCTTCACGTCCATCAGGTCGCCCCTCTTGCCTATCGATTCAACATCGGAAATCAGTATGACTTTCATATTTGCCTGAACCCCCGGAATTTTTATACGTTAACGTCTTTATGCGGAAATCCCCCGCCGCCGCTCAGTGGAGCACGGTGTAGGGGAGAAGCGCCATGAAACGCGCCCTCTTTATTTCCGTTGCGAGCTGCCTCTGGCAGCGCGCACAGAGCCCGGAGTTTCTCTTGGGAACTATCTTCTTCCTGTCGGTTATGTACCTCGACAGCGTGTCGATGTTCTTGTAGTTCATCTCTAACGATTCGGTGCAGAACCTGCAAACCTTCTTTCTTGCGAAGTACTTTCTGTCTCTCGGTGATTCCATTAGTTGGCTCCTCCTTCCGTGGGTTCGGCCGTTGCCGGCTCGCTTTCTGTCTTGGTTTCCTCCGCGGGCTCGGGTGCTGCCTCGGCCGGTGCTGCCTCCGCGGGTGCGGTCTCTGCAGGCGCCGCCTCTGTGGGTGCCGCCTCTGTGGGCGCTGCCTCTGCCGGTGCCGCCTCTGCGGGCGCTGCCTCTGCTGCGGGACTGCTCTCTTCCGCCGCCTTATTCTCCTGCGCGGCCTTTTCCTTGTTGGCCGCCGCTTCCGTGATGGATACGGTCATGAACCTGAGGACGTCGGTGTTGTAAAAACGGAGATGTCTTTCGAGCTCGGCTACGGCGCCGGGGAGCGATTTGAAGATAATTATGTAATATGTTCCCCGGTTGTAGTTCTGTATCTCGTATGCGAGCTCCCTCTGCGCCCACTTGTCGAACCTTATTATCTCTCCCTCATGGGCCGCGAGGGCGTCGCGGAGCCTCTGCTCTATCTTGGCGAGCTCCTCTTCTTTAATGTCGGGCCTTATAATGTATAAAGTCTCGTAATACTTCGGCTTTACAGCCATAGCTTAAAACCTCCTGTCATGGTCTTTGAGGCCCCGCCCGAATCGGCGGAGCGACAGATAAAACCTAATCCGGGTTATTCTACCCGGAAATATCGATTTGTGAATACTTCGGATACTCGCGGAATGTAACATGGGGCGTAGAAAGAGAAGGGCGGGGGTCCTTTACGGTCCCCCGCCCGGTTTTGTTTAAGATATCAACAGCGGTGCTATAACGACGGCAACGATCGACATGAGCTTGATCAGGATGTTCATCGCCGGTCCGGACGTGTCCTTGAACGGGTCGCCGATGGTATCGCCGACGACAGCCGCCTTGTGGGCGTCCGAGCCCTTACCGCCGAGGTTGCCCTCTTCGATGTATTTCTTGGCGTTGTCCCATGCTCCGCCCGCGTTGGCCATCATGAGGGCAAGCATAACGCCCGTGACGATCGCGCCCGCGAGGAATCCGCCGAGGCCGTCCGCCCCGAGTATAAGGCCGATAATTATAGGCGCCACAACGGCGATCACGCCCGGGATAACCATCTCCCTGAGCGCAGCGTCCGTGCTTATGCCGACGCACGATGCATAGTCCGGTTTTCCGTCACCCTCGAGGAGTCCGGTGATCTCCCTGAACTGCCTCCTTACCTCCGCGACCATCTTCTGGGCCGTCCTGCCGACGGCGCCCATCGTGAGCGCTCCGAGGAGGAACGGCACCGTGCCGCCTATGAGGAGGCCCGTAACAACGTGGCTGTTCGTGAGGTCGATGGAGGTGAGTCCGACTGCCTTCGTGTACGCCGCGAAAAGGGCGAGAGCGGCGAGCGCGGCCGAGCCGATCGCAAAGCCCTTTCCGATGGCGGCCGTGGTGTTTCCGAGCGAGTCCAGCTTGTCGGTGATCTTCCTCGTCTCGGGTCCGAGTCCCGACATTTCCGAGATGCCGCCCGCGTTATCGGCCACGGGCCCGTAGGCGTCGACCGACATCGTTATGCCTATAGTCGCGAGCATGCTGACGGACGCGATACCTATGCCGTAAAGTCCGGCGAAGTAGTACGAAAGCCCTATCGCGAGCGCACCGGTGATAACCGGAAGCGTGGTGCTAAACATGCCGACCGAAAGCCCCTCGATGATGTTCGTCGCCACGCCCGTCTGCGAGGCTTCGGCTATTTTCCTGACCGGGGTGCTCGACGTGTAGTACTCCGTCAGAAGCCCTATCGCTATGCCTGCGAGTAGCCCCAGCACGGAAGCGAGCCATATCCAGAGTATGTTCTGTACTCCGTCTACAAGCCCCACCGCAAGAAGCACGATCAGGGACAAGGCTATATATATGCCGCCTGAGTAGAAGGTCGCCCTCCTTAAAACGAGCTGCGGCTCGAGGTCCTTCATCCATTCGACGCTCTTCGAGCCGACTACGGATGCGAGGCTCCCTATGGCGATTAATACTATCGGTATGGCCATGAGAGCGATCTCGTTATGTCCGCTCGAAGCCGCGATGACTATCGTCGCGACTACCGCGCCCACATAAGACTCGAAAAGGTCGGCGCCCATGCCGGCTACGTCTCCGACGTTGTCTCCGACGTTGTCGGCGATCGTCGCCGGGTTCCTCGGGTCGTCTTCCGGTATACCGGCCTCTACCTTTCCCACGAGGTCGGCTCCGACGTCCGCTCCCTTGGTGTAGATACCGCCGCCTATCCTGGCGAAGAGTGCGACCGAGCTCGCGCCCATGGCGAACCCGCCCAGCACATCGCCGAACTTTATCGCGAAAGCTGCGAGTCCCTGTGCGTCGGCCGGATTTTCGGGAAGGCCGATGCCCAGTAAAAACGCGACGGAAAGCCCGAGGAGACCGATGCCCGCGACCGAAAGTCCCATTACGTTACCGCCCTTGAAGGCCACCGTAAGCGCCTTGCCCTGTCCTTCGCTGGATGCTGCATGGGCGGTCCTCACGTTTGCCTTTGTGGCGGCCTTCATGCCGAAGAAGCCGGCCGTCATGGAAGAAAATGCTCCGACTATGTACGCTATTGCTGCACCCCAGCCTATAAATAAACCGAGAAGCACAAATACGACTGCCACGAATATGCCTATGATTCTGTACTCTCTCTTGAGAAAGACCATCGCCCCTTCGTGTATTGCGGAGGCAATTTCCTTCATCTTGTCACTCCCTTCGGGGAGTATGGTTATCTCCCTGTAGACGATAAACGCGTAGACCAGAACGGCTACGCCGAATATCGTACCGAAAAATGCAGCTATAACTTCGCCCATCGATTATACCTCCTTTATCGAGTAATAGGATTTTACTTCTGAACAATTAGTTCTCGGCGGACCTGACGTTGAACTTGTTCATAGTCCGTTCGAGCCCGCTCTCGATTAATTCAAATACCGCGTCGGCGGCCGTTTCGACCGACGTCTTCACTGCGTCGCTCTCACCGCCGCCGAACTTCGAAAGCACGTGTGAAACCCCCTTCGATTTTTCCCCCGGCTTGCCTATCCCCATTCTCACCCTTATGAATTCGTGGCTTCCGAGCCTGTCAATTATCGACCTTATGCCGTTATGCCCCGCGCTCCCCCCCCCCGCCTTAACCCTCACTGTGCCTGACGGGAGGTCCATTTCGTCGTGAATGACGATAATGTCCGGTGGAGATACGTTATAGAAAACCGCAGCCTCCGACACCGCCTCGCCGCTCCTGTTCATATAGGTTTCCGGCTTGAGGAGGATCAGCTTCTCCCCCGATAAAAACCCTTCACCGTAACTGCCCCTGAACTTCTTTTTCGTAAGGTCGATGCCCGCCCTGCGTGCAATTTCATCGACTGCAAGGAAACCGAGGTTATGCTTCGTGGAAGCGTACTCTTTCCCAGGGTTGCCGAGGCCCGCAACTAATTTCATTTATTCCGACTGACCTTCGTCCTTGCCCTCGGCCTCTTCCTCGCCTTCCTCTTCCGCTGCAGCAGCCTCCGCTGCGACCTCTTCCTCCGTCCTGGCGTCGAGCTTCGGAGCGAGAACCGTGACTATCGCCTCGGAATCGTCTTTCAGCAGCGTTATTGCGTCCGAGGTCTTCAGGATTCCGACATGTACGGAGTTCCCGACTTCGAGGTCGGTCACGTCCACTTCGAACGAGTTCGGTATGTCCTTCGGCAGACACTCGACCGGTATTTCCCTTAAAATTTCTTCGAGTATTCCCCCTTCCTTGACGCCTTTGGCCTTTCCCGAAATCCTCACCGGCACGTTCACGGTTATCTTCTTGTTTACGTCCAGGGCGTGAAAGTCGAAGTGAAGCGGCTTGTTAGTAAGAAAGTCGTACTGCGTGGCGCTCAAAATGGACAGCCTGGATACGCTCTTTTCGCCGTCCTTGTAATTGATGTCGAGGAGCGTGTTCTCGCCCGCCTCGGTCGAAAGGGCCTGCCTCAGCGCCCCGGGGTTCACCGTAATCGATACGGACTCGATTCCCTTCCCGTAAAGCACTCCGGGCACATTGCCCTCCTTCCTGGTTCTTCTTGCGCCGCTTTTGCCGGCTTTTTCTCTCAGCGTTACCTCTAATGTGCTCTGTGCCATGTCTTAGCACCCCTCCGGTTCTTTAGTTGAAAAGACTGCTTATGGATTCCCCGGTGGCTATCCTCTTTATAGCCTCCCCGAGGAGATTTGCAATGCTTATTACCCTGATTTTATCACAATCGGCAGCATGCTGCGTCTGTGGAATGGTATCTGTAAGTATGATTTCTTCGAGCGAGGATTCGGTTATTCGCTGTATCGCGTTGCCTGAAAGAACCCCGTGCGTGCTGCAGAGCGAAACCCGCTTCGCCCCCTCTCTCAAAATGGCCTTTCCCGCCTGGATCGCCGTCCCTGCCGTGTCCACGAGGTCGTCCACGAGTATGGCCGTCTTCCCCTCGACGTCCCCGATCACGTTCATGATTTCCGCAACGTTCGGGTTGGGCCGTCTCTTGTCGGTCATGGCCAGGGCGGCATCGAGCATCTTCGCATAGGACCTGGCCCTTTCCATGCCGCCGGCGTCGGGTGAAACGATGACGATATCCTCCCCGGCGTACTTCTCTTTTATGTGACGTATGAATATAGGGGCCGCGAATATGTGGTCGACGGGGATGTTGAAGAACCCCTGTATCTGCCCGGCGTGAACGTCCACCGTCACGACCCTGCTGATACCTGCCGTCGTGACGAGGTCCGCGACTAATTTAGCCGATATCGGGGCCCTCGGCTGGACTTTCCTGTCCTGCCGCGCGTAGCCGTAATACGGGATAACGGCCGTTATCGCCCTGGCCGAAGCCCTCTTGAGCGCGTCCGTTATTATAAGGAGCTCCATTATATGCTCGTTTACGGGCGGGCACGTCGATTGTATGACGAATACGTGCGAGCCCCTCACGCTTTCCGATATCTCGGCGAATATCTCGCCGTCGCTGAAACGCCTGAGCTCCGCCTGTCCGAGCGGTACGTCCAGGTACTCGCAGACAGCCTTAGCCAGGGGGACGTTAGAAGTCCCGCAGAAAATCTTTGCATTGTCCATTTGAGCTCACATGAAGCCTAAAAGAGCATATTCTTCCGACCGGAAAACAAGGTATTATAAAATAGAACGTGGAGAATTCAAGTTTAAGTTGCACATAACGCCCTCGGCTTCGGAAATCGAAATATTGCTTTCAGCGAGGGTCGCGAGGATGGCGACCGCGACCCCTGCCGGGGAGCCTCTGGCCGTTCCGGTCTGTTTCGTGTATGCCCGGCCTTTTATATACACCCCCCTCGACAAAAAGCCCAAAAAAGCGGAATGGAAAAGACTCCGGCGCGTAAAAAACATCTCGGCCAACCCCTGTATATCCCTGGTTATAGACGAATATTCGGAAGACTGGCGGAATCTCTACTACCTTATAATCAACGGCCGCGCCGAGGTTATATCCGGTGGGAGCGAATACGAGGCGTCCCTCCGCGCCCTTTCCGCGAAATACCCTCAATATAAGGAAATGGGCCTCGAAGACGCCGGGCTTCCGGTGATCCGCATAACCCCCGTTCGTATAATTTCCTGGGGTAACCCCTGATTCCCGCGCGGACACCTTAATATTGTAATGTCGGGAGCCTGCATTCGCACACGGCTTCCCCATATTTCCCCCTATACTATGGAAGGCCGGGGAGATGTGTGATAACATTAAGCCGTCTGGGTTTTAATAAATAACAGCTATAAAGCCGAAGTGGCGGAACTTGGTAGACGCGCTGGATTCAGGATCCAGTGGGTGAAAGCTCGTGGGGGTTCAAATCCCCCCTTCGGCAGAGCATAGCGGATAAGCCGATGGGAGAGATCAGGCCAAAACTTATCCTTGCCGATTCGAGCAGGAGAAGACGGGGTTCGGGGGGCGGGTCTTTGCTCCTGCTGCTCATCGTGTTCGCCGCCGGCGTATACGTCGGCACGAAGCTCGATGATACCGGGCTTTGGGGAGAAAAAGAGGCTGCCGAGCCGGTTGCGGCCGTTACCGAAACCCGGGAAACGATATCGCGGAGCGCGGCCGGGCCCGGCGACACATCCCCGGGCTTTGCCGGAAGGATGGCGGCTTCCTCCGGCGACGGGGAAAATAGCCCCTACGAGGCCGTAACAATAGTCGAAGGCGGCGGGAGCACGGCCGCCGGGGAAGGAGAAGCGGCGGATACGGCCGAAGTCGGCCTCACCTCCATAAGCCCCGAAAGGCTTTCCCCGACAACGGAGGGCTCGGAAGAAGTCACTGTCCTTTCGCCCGATACGGCAGCGCCCGAAGGGGAAGCGGCCCCGGGGGAGGCCGAAAAAAAGCCTTCCGCCGGTGAAAGTTATACGCTCCAGGTCGCGGCCTTCGCCACCCCCGGCGAGGCCCGGAAATTAGTTAACGAATACAGGGGGAAGGGATACAACGCGTACACGGTCGAGATAGAAAACTCCCGGGGCGAAAAGTGGACCCTGGTTAAAATCGGCAAATATGGAAGCATCGAGCAGGCGTGGAGCCAGGCTGCCGTATTCAAAAAGAGGGAAGGCGCCGAAGCCTTTGTAGAAACCCTCGGCCAGAAGACGGCCGTCAACGAATCCTGGCAAAAATCACCCGGTTCCAATAAGGGATCCGATACACAAAATGCAAACTAAAATCACTGCCTTCTGCCTATAGAAACCGACAAAAGTGTGTTTTATGCGCCCTGATTATTATAAAATTTCTGTCCGCCGGTTTTTTTTGCGTTTGCGAAGAAAATACTTGACAAGCACATATGCTAAACTTATAGTAATAGAGTTGGGCTCCGGGTTGCATTTATACGACTCAAACTAAAACCACGACTGAAGGTGTGTGAGATGAAATCGGCTAAATTCAGAGAGGTAGACCATGTTGCGTCCGAAATGGATAACATGAGCGACTTCAACGAGCAGGAAGAAGAATCATATTCGTCACTGGGATTCGGTGATAACGACCTAGAAAGTGAAGAATCGGACTTTAGCTTCGAGGTGGAGGACACCTCCGCCGAAGACGACCACGAAGAAGAATGGACGCCCGACGAGCAGTTCAGGCTCCTTTACGTCTATTTCAAGGATATGGCCGTAGAATCCCTTCTCACCGCCAAGGAAGAGATAGAAGTCTCCGCACAGATTAAAAAGTGCGAAGCCAAGGCAAAAGAGCTCACCCTCAACATCGAAAAGCTCGCCAAGAAGAGAAGCGCTATTTCGGCCGGAAAACCCGCCAGGGGAGCGGTCGACGAGAATGAGCTCACGAAACGCATCGAGAGCTTCATGGCTTTCATAAAGGTTTTCTCCGAGCGCGCCTGCGAGCTCAAGGAAAGGTTCGTCAAGGCCAACCTCAGGCTCGTCGTCAGCATCTCCAAGAGGTACATGGGAAGGGGCCTTCCCCTCACCGACCTCATACAGGAGGGCAACGTCGGCCTCATGCGCGCGGTGGAAAGGTTCGACCACACCAAGGGATACAAGTTCTCCACCTATGCCTCGTGGTGGATACACCAGGCGATCTCGAGGGCCCTTCTCGACCAGACCAGGACCATCAGGGTCCCCGTCTACGTTCTCGAACAGGCCAGCAAGGTCTACAGGATAAGCTCCATGCTTCATAAGGAAATGGGCAGAAAGCCCCTTCCCGAAGAGGTAGCCGAGGTGGCGGGCATATCGGTCGAGGGCGTAAAGAGGATTCTCGAATCCACGAACGACGCCGCAAGGCTCGATACCCCCATACTCGACGGCGAGAAGACGACCCTCCTCGATTTCATATCCGACGACAAATCCCCGGCGCCCGATTCCATAATGGCGAGCACCGCGCTCACCCACGAAATAAGGGACGCGCTCAACATCCTGACGCCCAGGGAAGAAGAGATAATCAGGCTCAGGTTCGGCATCGACCAGGACTGTACGTACACCCTCGACGAGATAGGCCGCAGGTTCGATCTCACGAGGGAACGCATCAGGCAGATAGAAAAGAGGGCGCTCGAAAAGCTGGCCACGTCCGAAATGGGCGAGGTACTGAGAAGCTTCCTCGCGCGCTGACGCCCCAGGTAAACGGTCCGGGGCTGCGCCGGACCATCACGCTCGAAAGCTTGCGTACGAGGCCCGGCGGGCAGTGGAAACCCGCCCCCGGCCGATTGTGTTTGCGCGCCGTATAGTGTAATTTCCCTATTGAAATGAAACCCGTCCCCCCCGTCATAGTAATCGGGATGAGCCGTTCAGGAACGACCATGCTCACGAAGATGCTGGACGAGCTCGGTCTCTACTCGGGCAAGAAACTCACCGACAACCACGAAGCCGTATTCTTCAGGAAGATAAACGACTGGCTCCTGACGCAGTGCAGCGGCGGCCTCGAAAACCCGGGCGTTATCAGGTACCTCCTCGAAGACCCCGAGGCCAGGGCCCTCTACGGCGGGTTCGTTGAATTCACCATGAAAACACCCGGGGCGATTTCTTTCCTCGGACTCGCCGATTACCTCAAATACCGCACCCCGGCCGCGCTCGACGTACCCTGGGGGTGGAAAGACCCGCGTAACACATTCACCCTGCCCGTCTGGCTCGACCGCTTCCCCGGCGCGAGGATAATCCACATATACAGGCACCCCCTCGACATTGTAAACAGCCTCAGGACGAGGCGAAGAAAGGGGCTATCGCGGCTCAAGGAAAAGGGCGGCTTGTCCGGAACGCTCTACAAATATTTCCTGGTACGCCGCCACATGGGTACGGGAAGGGTCTTTACGGACCTTCGGGGCGCCTCGCTCGAAGAGGGGATGCTGATGTGGGAGGAATACATGGCCGAAGCCCGCAGACACGTCTCCGGGCTCGGCGACAGGGCCATCGAGGTCAGGTACGAAGACTTTCTCGCGGGCCCGGTCCCCGTCCTTAAATCGCTGTCCGATTTCTGCGGGCTCTGTCCCGCCCCCATGTCGATAGAAAAGACCGCCGGGGGCGTAAACGAAACACGCCGCCTCGCGTTCCTCAAGGACCCCGAGCTCAAGGAATATTCGATACGGATTTCCGACAGGCTGAAGGCTTACGGCTACTAGGCGCCCGGACCGCCGGGGCTTACCTGCTCTTCTTCAAAAGCTCCCCGAACCGCATCGCCAGGAGCATGTCGCCCGAAATTTTCACCTTCCCCGTAAGGAGCGCGTTCTCCGGCGAGAGCTTGCCGTCGAAGAGGTTTACGAAGTGCTCGTCCCTGGTCTCTATGGTGCATTCCGCTTCGCCTCCCTCTTCCCTCACCCCTATCGACCCGGGCCTGAGATCTATGAGCCACGTTCCCCCGTCCGCGCCGCCGAGAACGATTTTATAGAGAGCCCCGACGTCCCTGTACTCGTCCGCCCTCTCCTTTAATTTCCTGTCCACCTTTTCGAATATCTCTCTCGTTCTCGACAACGGCTCTCTCCTTTTAGAATGGACTAGCATTCTACCACACCCGACGCACCGTGTGCGCTGACAAACGACGTAGCAGCGCCATTGCCCTTATTCCTCTCCGCGCGTCCGCGCCCTGTAACCTCCTAACGCGCTATGTCTAAAAAGACACCACGCGTCCGCCACGCGTGCAGGAATCAGGCATAGCGGCATCGGCATCGTTGCCTCTATCGCCCTCCGCGCGTCCACCGCCCTGTAACCTCCGAACACGCTACGTCTAAGAAGACACCACGTGTCCGCCACGCGTGCAGGAACACGACATAGGGGCGCCATTGCCTTTGATTTTTTCATCCCCCCTTAGAAAAAGGGGGGAGCATAGGGGGGATTTAACTTTTTTAGTTTGTCATTCCCAACGATTTCGAGCGAGCGAGGAATCGGACGCCACGGACCGACTGCACGGAAGCTCATATAGTACGGCTCCATAGCGTATCAAATCAAAATATTCAGGATCTCGTCTTTATAATTTGTCATTTCGAGCATCGCGAGAAATCTATATTTAATCTCTCCCCCCTCCCTCCGATTGACGCCCGCCCGCTCAGTATTTACACTTCTCTCCTTTCGGGGGTCTTGAATCTTGAGCATCGATTATCCGCGGAATTACGACGTCATCGTCATAGGGGCCGGTCACGCCGGCTGCGAGGCTGCGCTCGCGTGCGCGCGTATGGGCTGCAGGACGCTCGTCCTCACGGCTAATATAGACACTATCGGCCTCATGTCGTGTAACCCCTCCGTTGGTGGAGTCGGCAAGGGACACCTCGTTAAGGAGATCGACGCCCTGGGCGGCGAGATGGCGCTTGCCGCCGACCATTCGGCTATACAGTTCCGAAGGCTCAATACCCGTAAGGGGGCGGCAGTCCAGGCGACCCGTATACAGGCCGACAGGCAGCTCTACAGGGCCTACATGAAATCAGCCCTCGAAGCGCAAAAGAACCTCGACATAAAGCAGCGCATGGCCGAGGGCTTTCTCGTGAAGGGCGGCGCGGTATGCGGCGTCAAGACGACGCTCGGCGAGCATTTCTATTCAGCCGCCGTCGTTGTCACCCCCGGCACGTTCCCTAACGGCCTCATACACATCGGGCCGACTAAGATATCCTCCGGCAGGGCCGGCGAGGCCGCGGCGGTCGGCATATCCGACTCCTTCGGCAGCCTCGGATTCAAAATGGGCCGTCTCAAAACCGGCACCCCGCCGAGGTTCGACGGCAGGACAATAGACTGGAGTGCCCTCGAGCCCCAGCCCGGCGACGAGAACCCGAAGCCCTTTTCCTTCTGGACGGATTCGATAGAGCGCGAACAGCTCCCCTGCTACATCACGTACACCAACGAAAAAACGCACAGGGTCATAACCGATAACCTCCACAAATCCCCTCTCTACTCCGGCGAGATAAAGGGCGTCGGCCCGCGCTACTGTCCATCCATCGAAGACAAAGTGGTTAAGTTCCGGGACAAGGAAAGGCACCAGATATTCCTCGAGCCCGAAGGACTCTCGACGTACGAAATTTATCCGAACGGCATATCGACGAGCCTCCCGCTCGAAGTCCAGTACGAGCTGGTGAGGACTATAGACGGGCTTTCCGGCGTCGAGATAATGAGGCCGGGCTACGCGGTAGAATACGACTACGTCGATCCGACGCAGCTAAGGCCCACTCTCGAAACGAAGCTCGTAGACAACCTCTACTTCGCGGGGCAGGTAAACGGCACCACGGGATACGAAGAGGCCGCGAGCCAGGGGCTCATGGCCGGCGTCAACGCCGCGCTCCGGGTCAGGGGCGAGGACCCCTTCGTGCTCGACCGCTCCGAGGCCTACCTCGGCATACTCATCGACGACCTCGTCACGAAGGGCGTAGACGAGCCCTACAGGATGTTCACGTCGAGGGCCGAATACAGGCTCCTACTCCGGGAAGACAATGCCGACATGAGGCTTTCCGAAAAGGGATACGCCATCGGCCTTCTCTCCGGAGAGCGCTACGAAAAAGTGAGGGCCAAAAAGACAGCGGCAGAAGAAGAGCTCCTGAGGCTCGAAAGCGTAAAGATAACGCCCGACACGCGCGCGAACGAAATACTCCTTTCGCTCGGCTCTTCTACAATAAAAAAGCCCCAGTCCTTAAAAGAGATACTCCGGCGCCCCGAGATTTCCTATTCCTCGCTCGCCCTCCTTCCCGGCGGCGAATCCGCCCCCCGGCTTTCGGAAGACGTCCTCACGCAGATCGAGATGGAAGTCAAATACGAGGGCTATATCAAGCGGCAAACCGAGCAGATCGAGAAGTTCAGGAAGGTCGAAAACCTCGGCATACCCGAAGACTTCTCTTACGACGATATCCCCGGCCTCTCGAAAGAAATAATACAGAAGCTCTCAAGGGTGCGTCCCGGCTCCCTCGGCCAGGCGAGCAGGATTTCCGGCATAACGCCCGCCGCGATTTCTGTTCTTATGGTTTATTTAAAACGGGGTGATATGGAAAGAGAGACGCCCGATCAGTCGTTTTCTTCCTGATCTTCGTCTTCCTCGGATTCGGCCAGCTCCTGCTCCAAAAGCTCCATCATGTCCTCGTAATCTCCGCCGATGTAGCCCGAGTTCTCCGGGTCTTCGAGCATATCCACGAGGTCCTTTATCTTCTTCTTCCCTCTCTTGTTCATACGCCTTTCCTCCACGCCGTCGTCTCCCGCCCGGCAATCTGAATTAATACTATAACACAGACTTTTTTCTCCGTTTCCATACCTTCGGGGAAACTTTAAGGTTGATGAAGTATAAGGTCCGGACGACGAAAAGCAACATACATTTTTTCGGTGAAACCGCCGCCTGCGGTTTGAAAAATGCGGCCGTTTTATCTCTCGAATCACCGCTCGCGAATTATCTGTTTCGACAGAAGCCCGCGGATTTTCTCAGGCTCCGTTACAGGCATCTCGCATTCGTAATTCATGCACACGTACGCCGCCGCCTTCCCGCCTATCATGTCCTGCTCTTTCGTAAACGGCGCAATGTCCCGGATGCCCGGTCCGGGCTCCCTCAAGAGCACTATCTTGTTCGGAACGTAAAGTCCGCGGAGCGCCTCCAGCATCCTCTCCGTATCCTCTCCTCCGCGCTCGCCGGAGATCACTATCTCGTACGAAGGCCCTACGGCGAAATCGAGCCCGGACAAAAGCTGCGTGTACGCGCTCGGGGCCTGCTCGACCGCGGCCGAAAACGCCTTCCCCAGGTTCTCCGCCGTCTCTTCGTAAGACGCGTCCCCGGTTATCCTTCCTATCCTGAGGAGATTTAAAAGCGCGGCGGAGTTCGCCGACGGCACAGCGCCGTCGTAAACCTCCTTGTGCCTTATTATCATCTCCTCGGCGTCGTTGGCCGTGAAGTAGTATCCTCCCCTTTCCTCGTCGAGATAGTGCTCGTTCATATCCTTCTGGAGTGCTATCGCCGTCCTCAAATATTCGGCGTCGAACGAGGCCTCGTAAAGCTCTAAAAGCCCCCATATCAGAAACGCGTAATCGTCCGCGTGCGCGGTTATGCCGGCCTCCCCCGTCCTGTAGCGGTGGAGCAGTCTCCCGTCTTCGCCGCGCATAGCGGCCAGTATGAAATCCGCCGCCTTCTTCGCGGCGTCTGCATACGGGGGCTCCCCGAACGCCGAAGCCGCCTTCGACAGCGCCGCGATCATGAGCCCGTTCCAGTCCGTCAGTATCTTGTCGTCCTTGTGCGGGTGTATGCGCCCCTCGCGGGCCTCGAACAGCTTCCGCCGTGCCCTCTCGACCCTCTCCAAAACCGCGCCCGCATCCCCCCCGAACGACGCCGCGAGCTCGTCGAGCGGCGCCCTCAAATACAGTATGTTCCCGCCCGAGCTCTCGCCCGACGCCTCCTCGCTGTAGTTCCCCCCGGGGAGCGCATTGTACAGCCGTGCGATGAGCCCGCCGTCCTCTTTCCCGAGGACGGCTTCCAGCTCCTCCGTCGTCCATACGTAAAACTTCCCCTCGACCCCTTCGCTGTCCGCATCCTCCGCCGAATAAAACCCTCCTTCCGGCGAAGTCATGTCCCGGAGGACGTACTCGATTATCTCTCTCGCAGTTTTCTCGTAGTCTTCCTTCCCCGTCGCCAGGTACGCCTCCGTGTAGGCCATGACCAGTAGCGCCTGGTCGTAGAGCATCTTCTCGAAGTGCGGCAGGAGCCACCCGGCGTCGGTCGAGTACCTGTGAAACCCGAACCCGGCGTGGTCGTATATACCGCCGAGCCGCATTTCGGTGAGAGTCTTCTCCGCCATGTGGAGCGCCTCTTCGTCCCCCGTCCGTTTCCAGTACCTCAAAAGAAAGACGAGGTTATGAGGCGTCGGGAACTTCGGGGCCGTGCCGAACCCGCCGTTTATCTCGTCGAATCTTTCCAAGAGCTGGTTGTATCCCGTCGTCAGCGCGCTCATCCCCGGGGCTCCCCCGGCGCCGGCCGGCTCGTCGGCCGCCTTTCTCATGGCCGCCGTTATGCTCTCCGCCGACCTTACCACCTCGTCCCTCTGCGTGTCCCATATCTCTTTTATCTTCGGCACGAGGTCCACCATGCCCGCCCTTCCGAACCGGGCCTCCCTCGGTATGTACGTAGCGGCGAAAAAGGGCTTCCTGTCGGGCGTCATCACGATATTCAAGGGCCATCCGCACCCGCCCTTCGAAAGTATCTGGCACACCGTCATGTATATGGCGTCTATGTCGGGCCTCTCCTCGCGGTCGACCTTTATGGACACGAACGCCTCGTTCATCAGCCGCGCGACCTCCGGGTCCTCGAACGACTCGTGCTCCATCACGTGGCACCAGTGACACGTCGAATACCCGATAGAAAGCAGTATCGGCTTATCTTCCCTGGCCGCCTTCTCGAACGCCTCTTCTCCCCACGGATACCAGTCCACGGGGTTTCCGGCATGCTGCAGCAGGTAGGGACTCTTTTCGTTTGCAAGTCTGTTGAGCTCTGTCATATGGGTGGGTTATATGCGAACGGCGGCCTGGATCACGGCCGCGGCGCCGGGGATATTCGGGAAGGCCGCTGTTTCGGGCCCCCGGCCGGCCGCCGGCCGCTCGTATATTCGGTTTATAGTTGAGTTTACATACCGGCACCCCGTTTACCAAACGATTATTCCGGCCGGGCAGCCGCTTCCGGGCGCCGTGCCCTGCGGATACTCACCCGGCCTTTTCTTGGTTATAATTGAGGTACTTTTCGACATGCAGATACTCGACGACAAATACTCGAAAATAATCCTCGAAGAGAAGCTCCTTCTCAAATCCCTCCTCGGGGAGATAAGCGAAGTCTCGGGCAAAGAGCTTACCGAAAGGCTCCGGTCCGTGGAAGAAAGCCTCGACAACCTCTTTTCCCTCGTTTTCATAGGCGAATTCAGCACGGGTAAATCCTCGGTAATAAATTCCCTCCTCGGCGAGGACGTGCTTCCCGAGGGCATAACGCCGACGACGGACGAAATCACCATAATACGGCACGACGACACTGGCGGCGAAAGCGTCGAAAACGGGGTGCGCTACATCTCCGTCCCCCAGGACAGGCTGAAGGGGATTTTCATAGTCGACACGCCGGGGACGAACGTCACGATAGAGCAGCACGAAAAGATCACGCGCGAGTTTATCCCCAAGGCGGACATAGTCTTTTTCGTCATCGGGGCCGAGCGCGCCGTAACGGGCAGCGAGGCGAAGCTGATCCAGTTCGTAAAGGACGAATGGCTCAAGAACATAGTCTTTCTCCTTAATAAAATAGACATAGCCAGGGACGGCGACGAGCTCGAAAAGCTTCTCCGGCACACTTCCCGCGAGCTCGAAAAGGCCTTCGGCATAAAGCCGCACATCATCCCCGTCTCCGCACGCCTCGCAAGGGAAGCAAAGCTTTCGGGCGACCCGGCGCTCGCCGAAAAGAGCGGCTTCGGGCAGCTCGAAGAGTACATCTTCCGCACGCTCAGCGAAGAAGAGCGCGTAAAGATGAAGATACGGAGCACGACGGGCATTGCGCTCAGCCTCGCTGCAGAGGCCGAAAGGGCCCTCGACGAGGACATGAGAAAAATGGCCGACGACGTCGAGAAGCTCGGCGATTTCGAAAAGAAGCTCGAATCGCTCGAAGCCGAGATGCTCCAGAACTCGGCGCAATTCACGGAAAGGATAAGGAGCAGGCTCCTCGAATTCAAAACGCGCGGCATAGAATTCATAGACGAATTCATGCGGTTCGGCAACATCCCAAAGCTCATAAGCAAGCAGAAGATAGCGAAGGAGTTCGAGTACAAAGTCTCGCGCCAGACGGTGAACGAGCTCGAAAAGGACCTCGACGCGATGGTCGTCTGGACCGAAAAATCCGCGAGGAGCCTTCTCGACTCCACCGTCGATTTTTACAACAGGTCCATAAGGCCCGAATCTTCATCCGGCACTACGGGCTTCATGTACGACAGGACGCGCCTTCTCGACACCGTCCGCTCCGAGCTCGAAACCAAGAGAAGGGCGATAGATCCCGGGGCGCTCGGCGGGAATCTCGTCGATTCCGCGCGCGCCGCCGTCGCCTCCGTCCTCGGGGTCCAGGTGGGCGGGCTCGCCCTCGGCGCGGCAGTCGTCACGGCGTTCTCCTCTCTCCTCGTCGACATAACCGGCATCCTCGCCACCATAGCCGTCGTGGCCACGGCGTTCATGATACTCCCCAAAAAACGCCGGGACGCCATGAAGGAATTCAGCCAGAAGGTGGACGCCCTCATAGAAGAAATGATATCCTCGATCCGCTCCCAGCTCGAAAGGGACTTCGACGGCATAAGGCTTCAGGCGATGGATTCCCTGATGCCGCTCAAGAATTTCTACAGGATGGAGCGTGAGAAGCTGACGGCCTCGCGGTCGCGTATAGAAGGGCTGAAACTAAAGCTCGAAGAGATTAACAAGAGCGTGAATTAAAGCGGGGGGTCCGGGCGGACGCCCGAAAGAAAGCCCCGTTACTTCCCTGTATCTAGAGGCCCGCACCCCGGGTCTTGAAGAGTAGGGCGTATATCTTTTTTAATTCATCGGTATGGCTCGTGATTTCTATTCCCATGAACCATTTCTCCGAGTGCGTGTGATAGAGCCACCTTATCGTTCCTTCGAATTTGACGGTATCTTCGCCCGTGAACAATGCGGCGCGGATCCTGAAATTAGGGGGGAATCCCTTGCTTCCTTCGAGCCCCACGCCATGCTCGGACAGGTTGAACGTAAACCCGGTGAACTTCAGGTTGTCGCCCTCGTTCGCGGCGCGGCTGCCCAGAAGGCCGTACCTCAGTTTCTTGTAATAGGGAACCCTGGTCGAGCGCCTGAGTACCCTTATCGTATCCCCCTTTCCCTCGGCTATCTCCCCGAGATTGAGCTCATTTTTCGTATATCCCCCATTCTTCATAATTAACAAAATATACTAAAAAAACTGTTCTTACAATCGGACTTTAGTCCATATATCTTTTAAGACTTTTGGCTAAATATAAAGTCTCCGAAATAAAAGTATTCCGAACCCCCATGACCGCCCGCCGGGCCCCGCGGCGCGAATCTGCGCGGCCCTTCTGTCGCCCGTTGACCGGTAGTGTATATTTAATGTCTGCCGGGGAACAAGTCGTCCGGTTTATCCGATTTCAAAGGAGTTATATGAGAAGAGACGACATACGTAACATCGCGATTATCGCTCACGTCGATCACGGGAAGACCACACTCGTCGACGCCATGCTGAGGCAAGGGGGGGTGTTCCGCGAGCACCAGGTGGTCGAGGAAAGGGTCATGGACTCGATGGACCTCGAAAGGGAGCGCGGGATCACGATAATGGCGAAGAACACCGCGGTCCATTATAAAGGCATCAAGATCAACATCGTGGATACCCCGGGGCACGCCGATTTCGGGGGAGAGGTCGAGCGCAGCCTCAACATGGTCGACGGCGCTGTGCTCCTGGTGGATGCGAGCGAGGGCCCGCTTCCTCAGACGCGCTTCGTCGTAAAGAAGGCGCTCCAGAAAGAGCTCCCGATAATCCTGGTCATAAACAAGATCGACAGGAGCGACGCGCGCCCCGAAGAGGTCATAAACGAGGTCTACGACCTCTTCATAGAGCTCGACGCCAACGAGGAGCAGATAGAATTCCCCATCGTGTACACGAACGGCAAGGCCGGCAAGGCCCAGATGAGCCTCGCCGAATCCTCGAACAACCTCGTCCCGCTTTTCGAGACGATAATATCCTCTATACCCGGGCCCGAAGTCGGTGACGGCGACGTAACCCAGTTCCTCATCACGAACCTCGACTACGACAACTACGTCGGCAGGATAGCCATAGGCCGCCTCACGAACGGCGTCCTCGAAGCCAACCGCTCCTACGCCCTCTGCGGCGAGGCCGGCGCGAATACGCCCGTAAAGATCTCGGTGCTGTACACGTTCGACGGCCTCCGGAAAACCCAGGTCGATAAACTCGAGGCGGGCGACATCGCGGCCATAGCCGGCGAGGACAAGGTCAAGATAGGAGACACCGTTTCCGACCTCGAAAACCCGGTCCCGCTCGAACGCATAAAGGTAGACGAGCCCACAATATCCATGATCTTCTACGTTAACAACGGCCCCTTCGCGGGCAAGGAGGGGAAGTTCCTCACCTCCCGGCACATACGCGACAGGCTCCTCCGTGAAAAGCTCGGCAACGTCGCCATAGACGTAAAGGAGACGGACAGGGCCGACGCCTACGAGGTCTCCGGCCGCGGCGAGCTCCAGATGGTGGTCCTCATCGAAATGATGCGCCGCGAGGGCTACGAGTTCATGGTGTCAAAGCCGAGGGTCCTCACACGCCAGGAAAACGGCAAGGTCACCGAGCCCGTAGAGCGCATATTCGTCGACGTCCCCGAGGCCTACGTCGGCGCGGTCACCGAGGCCATCTCGTCCCGTAAAGGCCGCATGGAAAACCTCCGCAACAACGGCAACGGCAGGGTGGATATAGAGTTCCTCATCCCCTCCCGCGCCCTCATAGGGTTCAGGAGCCAGTTCCAGATAATCACCAAGGGCTCGGGCGTCATAAACACCCTCTTCGAGGGCTACGAGCCCTGGTACGGGCCGATACCCCAGCGGTCTACGGGCGCGCTCGTTTCCGACAGGTCGGGGAAGGTCACGGCCTACGCCTGCCTATCCATGGCCGACAGGGGCGAGCTCTTCGTAGACGTAGGGACGGATGTCTTCGAGGGCATGATAGTCGGCGAAAGGAACCGGAGCGGCGACCTCAACGTCAACATTACCAAAGAAAAGAAGCTCACCAACATGCGGAGCTCGACGGCCGAAACCACGGTCGTGCTCAGGCCCCCGAGGCCCCTTTCGCTCGACCAGGCCATAGAGTTCATGGCCGAGGACGAGCTCGTCGAGATAACCCCTTCGAGCCAGAGGCTCCGTAAATTCGAGCTCAGCTCCACCAAGCGCGAGATAGAAATAAAGCGCGAAAAGAAACTTAACCAGTAAGGGAGGGATATTGTGGAAAAGCCGTACAGCCAGTCGAGCGAAAATAATAAAGAGCCGATACTCACCGTCCTTAAAGAGGCGTTCAAGGACGCGTCTTTCGTCCTCGAAATCGGCAGCGGCACGGGTCAGCACGCGGCCTTCTTCGCGGCCGGTTTCCCGCACCTCGTCTGGCAGCCCACGGACCTCCCCGAAAATCTCCCCGGCATCAAGTTATGGGTGGACGAGGCCGGGCTCCCGAATCTTAAAGACCCCATAGTCCTTAACGTCGCCGACGCGCTCTGGCCGGTCGAAAAGGCCGACGCCGTCTTTTCGGCGAACACCCTCCACATCATGAGCGAGTCCCGCGTCGGATGTCTTTTCGACGGCATAGAGGTCGTCATGAGAGGGGGCGGCGCGCTCTGCATATACGGGCCCTTCAACTACGGCGGGGACTATACGAGCGAGAGCAACGCAAAATTCGACGAGTGGCTCAAGGGCAGGGACCCCGAGAGCGGCATAAAGGATTTCGAATGGGTTAACTCACTCGCCGAGCGGGCGGGATTCACGCTCGTAAAAGACTACGAGATGCCCGTCAACAACAGGCTCCTCGAATGGCGCAAAACCCCGTGAGCGAGCGGTTGAATGTCCTGCACACGCGCATCGTAATTGTATAAATTCGGCCGTCACGACAATCGCAATGAGAGACATAATAGCTTTTGTCATTGGAAACTACTTCTTCATGACGTTCCTCATCGGCCTTCTTTTGGGGTGGATATCGCTCTCGCGGCGGCCCCGCCCCCACACGCCCGGCGTCAGGGTCGAGGCGTTCCTCTCCTGGTACATGCTGCTTCCCATAGGCATAAGTAACCTGATAAATTTCGTCTTTCACGTCTTCTTCGGAGAGATGACTGCGCGGTTCATCGGCTGGGCGGACAGCCCCTTTCAAAGGGAAGTCGGCTTCGCGAGCCTCGGCATGGGCATCGCGGGGGTGCTCGCTTTCCGCGCCGGCCTGCCGTTTCGTTTCGCGGCCCTCATCCCCCCGGCGGTATTTATGCTGGGCGCGGCCGGCGGACACGTATACGAGATGATAGCGGCGGATAATTACTCACCCGGCAACGTCGGCCTCGTCCTCCCGTCCGACATAATCATCCCTGTTGTCGGCATTATACTTATATGGCTGTCGTATAAACACCCGGGACCTTCCAGATAGTTATGCTAATATTTTAGATATCCGCGCCGTCGGCGCGACAAGGAGATTCGATGAGAAAGTATATTTTTGCCTTGCCCCTTCTTTTTATCCTCACCTCACTCTCTTATGCTCAAAACAAGGTCTACGTGTCGGATATGCGTATAGGCGAGGCCCCTTCCGGGTCGAGCTCCATCCCCGTTTATCTCGATATAGGAAACCCCGGCGAGAGCGATGCGAAGCTCGTCCACGTATCGAGCGTGATGGCGGACAAGGTAGTGCTCTACGTTCCGAAACCCGGCGGCAAAGGCGAGGTAGTAAAAGCGGATTCCCTTACCGTTCCGGCCGGCGGAAGCGCTTCGCTCAAACCCGGCGGACCATACATACTGCTCGAAGGTCTCAAAGCCTCAATTGCGGATATCGACGGTATAGAGCTCTTCCTCAAGTTCGAGAACGCAAGGAACGCTATCGTCACGGTTCCGACCAGGGACCTCGGTAAAGAGAAAAGCCCTTTCGACAATTAGCCGCGCCCTGCGGCCGGCAATGAGAGCAGTTCTTTTCCGGCCCCCGCCGCCGTTCGGATATGTGCTATAATTTGGGGTAGGTAAACGCAGTTTCGAAGGAGAGATAGCCCATGACCCCCGTATATCCCGGTAATATCGATCCCTGGCCGTCCCTTTCCCTGGGCGAATGGCAAGACACCGCCGCCACGCTTCATATGTGGACGCAGATCGTCGGCAAAATCAGGCTGTCTCAAACCCCGTGGGTAAATCATTCCTGGCACGTCACCCTCTACGTCACGTCCCGTGGCCTCACGACATCTCCCATACCCTGCGGACTAAAAACCTTTCAGATAGATTTCGATTTCGTCGATCACAAGCTCGTCATCGAAACCAGCGACGGCAACGTCCGGCTCCTCGACCTCCGTCCCCGGACCGTGGCCGATTTCTACGGCCAGGTGATGTCCTCGCTAAAGAGCGTCGGCATCGACGTCGCCATTCACACGACGCCGAACGAAGTCCCCGATCCCATACCTTTCGAGGAAGACCATCAGCACGCCTCGTACGACGCCGACTATGCCAACCGCTTCTGGCGCGTGCTCGTTCAGTCGGACCGCATATTCAAGGAGTTCAGGGCGCGTTTCATAGGAAAATGCAGCCCGGTCCACTTTTTCTGGGGGAGCTTCGACCTCGCCGTCACGCGCTTTTCCGGCCGCACCGCCCCGCCGCATCCGGGCGGCGTTCCCCACATGCCCGACGTCGTCGCCCGCGAGGCCTATTCCCACGAAGTGTCGAGCTGCGGCTTTTGGCCGGGCGGCGGAGCGATCGATTACCCGGCTTACTACGCCTACGCGTACCCGGCCCCCGAGGGCTTCAAGGACTATAAAATAAAGCCGGGGGGAGCGTTTTACAGTAACGACCTCGGCGAGTTTCTGCTGCCCTACGACGATGTCAGGACGTCCGACGACCCCGACGCCGCCCTTCTCGACTTCCTCCAGAGCACCTACGAAGCGGCCGCCGACCTCGCCAAATGGGACCGCACGGCGCTCGAGCGCGACAAGCTTCCCTAGGAAAAACGCCGTCTCATCCGGAATTTACTTGTCGATTTTTCGGTAGCTGAACCGGGCCGCCCCGTTTAATATTTATAATATGAAAAACGAGCTGACCTTTCAGGATAAGTACGACGCCATCGGCAAACAGAGCAAATTGTTCGAAGGCGTATTCATTACGGCAGTCAAAACAACCGGAATTTTCTGTCGGCCTTCGTGCCGCGCGAGAAAGCCGAAACCCGAAAACGTCGTCTTTTTCGATACGGTCAGGGAAGCGCTTCAGCACGGGTTCAGGCCCTGCAAGATATGTAAGCCCATGGAAAATATGGACGAAACCCCCGCCTATATCAAATCTGTCATAGCCGAGCTTAATGAAAGCCCTTACCTCCGAATCAGGGACTTCGATTTACAAAAGAGGGGCATCGAGCCCAGTCAGATCAGGCGATGGTTCAAAAAATATCACAATATGACTTTCCATGCTTATCAGCGAATGCTGCGAATCAACAGCGCATACAACGAGATCGAAGAGGGAGAGACTATTACGAATTCGGCGTTCGGTAACGGGTACAAGTCACTGAGCGGTTTTAACGACAGCTACCGCTCTGTATTCGGCGGGCCCGCCTCCGAAAGCAGGGACAAGACAATAATCAATATAGTCCGTTTTACGACGCCGCTCGGTGCCATGTTCGCCTGCGCCACGAAAAAGGGCGTATGTCTCCTGGAATTTACGGATAGAAAAATGCTTGAAACGGAATTCAAAGACCTGCGTAAAAGACTCTGCGCGGTCATCCTGCCCGGGGAAAACGATCACCTGGTCCGGGTTCAGTCCGAGCTGGCCGAGTATTTCGAGGGGAAAAGGCGGCAATTCACGGTCGCTCTGCATACGCCCGGCACCGACTTTCAGCAGTCGGCCTGGAAAGCTCTCCGGGAAATACCTTACGGAGAGACGAGGTCTTATAAACAGCAGGCCCTGGCGATAGGCAATCCGAAAGGGGTCAGGGCAGCCGCTTCGGCAAACGGCCAGAATCGCATATCCATCGTTATCCCCTGTCACAGGGTGGTCGGCTCCGACGGTCAATTGGCCGGGTACGGCGGCGGTCTTTTCAGAAAAAAATGGCTGCTCGATTTCGAATCTCGTAACCGTAGAGCCAATCCGGAACCCGGCACGGCGCGGTTAATTTCATGAAGCGTAGAGCCGCGCGCCGCGCTCGGCGCGACAAGCTCCCCTAGCTCCGCGCCACTTCCTGGCGCATCCGGTTGTGCGCGTGTGATACCTCCATCCCGTTATCGAGCGGCGGATTCCACAGCATCGGCAGGAATACAACCGCGAATATCGAGAACGCCAGTATCCACAACACCTGCGCCGCGGCTATCCATACTATGTAATGACCCATGTCCACGATCGGGAAGAACACCCTTACCACCGACCCCAGTAACAATATGGAGAATATCCAGAGCACTATTGCGGGCGGCTCGAATACGTTCCTTCCCGTGTGTCCGAGAGTCGCACGCGTCATGAAGCCTATCGTCATCATCCCTATGCCGCCGTAAACGAAGCTGTGGAGGGCCGGCATTTGGGGGATCGCGACGTAAAGCGAAAGGAACTTGAGCGCGAATCCGACGACTATCCACGAGTACGCCACGAAAAGGACCCACAGCATGGGCTTCCCCCAGATCTGGTTCGAATACCACCCGTAGAGCCTTACCGAGTAAATGACGGCCAGCACCCCGGCTGTCATCGACGCCAGCCTCGCGTTTGCGAAAAAGACCTCGAGAAAATAAAACAGGAGGAAGAAGATGACGCTCAGTATATCTATGCTCCTTCGGTTCTTGGGCTCGAATGTAAACTGAAGGCCGTTCCTGATGAATATAGGGATCATCCTCCTCCCCATCAGGATTATGATGGATATGACGACGTAGAGGGCCGAATAAATGCCCCATCGCTGCCCGTTCGGCAGCACACCGGCTACCCCGAGGTAAAAGAGCACGTTACTCGCCGCTATGATGGCCAGGTGCGCCGTAAGCGCGGTTTTTTCCCGGTCCCGCGTTTTGATTACGGGGTAGAGCACCCTGAATGTAAGGACTATAAGGAAGAGGCAGTCGAACACGGCGCCGATCTTATACGAAATGTCCGTCACCAGCGTAAGCGATAAGAACACCCTGGCGAGGATCCAGAGCACGAGAAGCGAAACGAGCGCGGATTTCTTGTTTATCACGAGCCCCGACCAGTATCTTTCTATGGTCAGGAGGAACCCGGCTATGACGGCCACTGTATAGCCGAACAGCATCTCGTGCGCATGCCACATGAGCGGCGACATGCTGGTGAAGTTCAACTTGAGCTTGAACGTGTAATACGCCGTCCAGAGGACCAGATAATATATGGAGGCGATCGTAGCCAGGATGAAGAAAGTCCTCATCGCCGGGTCGAAAATCGTATCCCTGTTTTCCTTGTTTATCTTCTTCAACGCCGTGCTCCTTGAATGAGTGAGTGCTCACTCATTATCATACTCGTTTCGACGGGTTTGTAAAGCCGTGCCTGCGGGTATGAATCATGCGTGTCAGGCCCCCGTGCGCCCTGCGCATGCGCCCGTAGCATCGAAAGCCCTCCAGATCCCACGGGCGTAAATCCGCGCGCTTGGTATAATAGAAATATATACCAGATAAAATTCCGGAAAACGTTCCGGGCGGGAGGAATCATGAAAAGAAGCGCATCTGCCGAATGGAAGGGAGACCTTAAAAACGGGGAGGGTACGATATCGACCGAAAGCGGGGTCCTGTCCAGTTCCCCGTATTCCTTTAAAACCCGCTTCGAAGATGGTAAGGGTACCAACCCCGAAGAGCTCATAGCGGCCGCTCACGCGGGCTGCTTCTCGATGGCTCTTTCGCTCGAGCTCGCCGGTTTCAACCTCACGGCCGACAGCATTAAAACGACGGCCGCGGTAACGCTCGAAAAAGCCGACCAGGGTTTCACTGTCACGAAGGTGCACCTCGATCTCAGGGCGAAGATACCCGGCGCAGATAACGATACGTTCCGGAAGGCGGCGGATAATGCGAAAAAGGGCTGTCCGATATCGAAGCTCCTTAACGCGGACATCACCCTCGCCGCCGTCCTCGAAAGCTGAACGCGCAGGTACGGGCTCCGGACGGCGGGGACGCCCGCTTTTTTCTCACGGAAGGGGCGCGGTCCGTCTCCGCGTGCCCGTCTCTCTTTCTGCGCCCTCGAGCGCATGTAAGTAACCGTCTCTAATTTTTCCTGTGTTCCGGCGCTATATGGAGTAGAATTAGTCAAAGGGGCCGGGGCATGCAGGCAGCTTTTCCCGGCCGGCCGAAAGCCCTCGGGCTTTCAGGGGGGAGACGAAAATGGCGCGTCCCATATGGAAAGGGCACATATCGTTCGGTCTCGTAAGCATTCCCATAACCCTTTACTCCGCCGAAAAAAGGTTCGATCTTCATTTCAAGCTCCTCGACAGCCGTGACAAAGCGAAAATACGCTATTCACGCATTAACGAAGTCACGGGCGAAGAGGTCCCCTGGGACCGGATAGTCAAGGGCTACGAATACGACGACGACAAATACGTCCTCATCGACGACGAGGAATTCAAAAAAGTCGCGGTCGAGGCCACTCGCACTATAGAGATAGAGGATTTCGTCGATAACGATTCGATTGATCACGTCTACTTCGACAAGCCCTATTTCGTGGTGCCCGACAAGAAGAGCCGGAAGGGCTACGTCCTCCTCCGCGAGGTCCTTCGAAAGAGCGGCAAGGTCGGTATCGCCAGGGTGGTGATCCACACGCGGGAATACCTCTCGGCCCTCTTCGTAATGGGCGACGTCATGGTCCTCGAGCTTCTCCGCTTCGAGCAGGAGATCCGAAACCCCGAAGAATTCGAGCTCCCCGGGGGCAGCCTCTCCGATTACAAGGTCACGAAGAAGGAAGTCGAGCTTGCCGAGAAGCTCGTCGAGGCCATGACCGTAAAATGGCAGCCCGAAAAATATCAGGACCAATACCGCTCCGAGCTCATGGAATGGATACAGAAGAAGGCCGGGGCAGGGGGGCTCGAAGCGCCGCCCGAAAGCGGCGAAGAGCCCGGGGAAGAGGAGGGCGGCAAGGTCATAGACATGATGGAGCTCCTTAAGAAAAGCGTAGAGGGCAAGGGCGGCGGTGGCGGCAAATCCCGTGCGAAAACTACGGCCTCCAGAAAGAAAAAGACTTCCGGCGCCGGAAAGAAAACCGGGTGACGCACCATGGGCGGCGGACTCGGCGAATATAAAAAGAAGCGGCGTTTCGAGCTCACCCCCGAGCCCGAAGGCAGGGTCGGGAAGTCCCGCGCAGGGCATCTCTACGTGATTCAGAAGCACGCCGCCGGCCGGCTTCACTACGACTTCCGCCTCGAGCTGGACGGCGTCCTCAAGAGCTGGGCGGTGCCCAGGGGGCCGAGCCTCGACCCGTCGGACAAACGGCTCGCAGTCGAGGTCGAGGACCACCCCGTAGGCTACGGCTCCTTCGAGGGGATAATCCCCGAGGGCAGCTACGGCGCGGGCACGGTGATGCTCTGGGACCGCGGCACGTGGGAGCCTCTAAAGGACCCTCGTGCAGGGCTTCGAAACGGCAGGCTCGAATTCCGTCTTCGCGGTGAGAAGCTCAAGGGCAAATGGGCGCTCGTCAGGATGGCCGGGCGTGTGGACGAGGATAAAAACAACTGGCTCCTCATTAAAATGAATGACGACTATTCACGGAGGGGCGGAAAAAGCGTCCTCGACGAATATCCGCTGAGCGTCGCGAGCGGGCGCACAATGAAAGAGATTGCGGCTGCCGGGGGAAAGGTTTGGCAGAGCGATAGGTCCAAACGCGCCCGGGCGTCACGGAAAAAAGTAAAGCCTGCCGGACATGGCCCGGGCAGCGATTTGCCCGACCCTGCCGCGCTCTCAGGAGCACGGAAGTCAAAGCTCCCGGAGGAGATTAGCCCCGAGCTCGCAACCCTCGTGGACAGCCCGCCCCCGGGGGACGGCTGGCTCCACGAGGTCAAGTTCGACGGATACCGCCTTATCTCGATACTCGCCGGCGGCAAAGTCAGGATACTGACCCGTAAGGGCAAGGACTGGACGGCCAAATTCGGCGGCATCACCCGCGCGCTGGAGGCCCTCCCCGTAAAGTCGGCGGTTTTAGACGGCGAGGCCGTCGTTCTCGGCAAGGACGGTATCTCCGACTTCCAGGCGCTCCAGAACGCGCTCAATGGCTCCCGGAAAAACGCTCTCCACTTTTTCGTCTTCGACATCCTCTACTGCGGCGGCTTCGACCTCACGCGCGTCCCTCTCATCGATCGTAAAACCTTTCTCCAAAAGGTTCTGGGCCCTCTCGAACCCGGCATGATCCGCTACAGCGACCATACCCTCGGCAAGGGCTCCGCCGTGTTCGAGGACGCGTGCAGGATGTCCCTCGAAGGCATCGTCTCGAAGCGCGCCGCCTCGACTTACGTGCAGCGCCGCACGCGCGACTGGCTCAAGGTCAAGTGCCACAAGCGCCAGGAATTCGTCATCGGCGGCTACAAGCTCAGCACGAAGGCCTCACGCGCGGGCTTCCGCTCTCTCCTCCTCGGCTACTACGACGGCGACGGCGATCTCGTCTACTCGGGCGGCGTCGGGACCGGATTCGATTCGAAGTCTTTAAGGGACATAAGAAAGGAGCTCGACGCCATACCGCGAAAAAGTTCGCCGTTCGTGAATCCGCCCCCCGGGGCCGACGCCCGCGGCGTACGCTGGGTCCGCCCCGAGCTCGTCACCGAGGTGGAATTCACCGAATGGACCGACGACAATATCCTTCGCCACCCGTCGTTCAAGGGCCTTCGCGAAGACAAACCCGCAAGGGAAATAGTACGCGAGCAAAGCACTGTGGAGGGATCCATGACAGAAAACAATGGCAACAAAAACGGCCCGCCCGCCGCGGATACGGTCGCCGGCGTTCATCTCACGCATCCCGACAGGGTTCTCTATCCCGACCAGGGGCTCACCAAGGCCGAGCTCGCCCGGTTCTACGCCGACATCGCCGACTGGATACTGCCCCACGTTGTGAACCGCCCCCTCACTATAGTCCGCTGCCCCGGCGGGAGCCAGGGCCAGTGCTTCTATCAGAAGAACGTCGGCGAGGGCCTTCCCGAGGCGATCCACGGCGTCTTCATAGAGGGCAAGGAAGCCGACAGGACCTATATCACCATAAAGGATTTAAAAGGACTCATTTCCCTCGTGCAGATAGGGGTCCTCGAAATCCATCCGTGGGGCAGCCGTATAGACAAGCTCGAAAGGCCGGACCGCATGGTATTCGACCTCGACCCGGGCGAGGGAGTCTCTTATCCGGACGTCGTCGGGGCGGCGTTTAAGATAAGGGACATCCTCGACGGTCTCGGGCTCCGGAGCTTCGTCAAGACCTCCGGAGGGAAGGGGCTTCACGTCGTCGTGCCGCTCCAGCGCCGCTCGGGCTGGGACGAGATGAAATCGTTCTCTAAGGCCGTCGCGGATAAGATGGTAGAGCTCGAACCCGCAAAGTATATCGCCACCATGAGCAAGGCAAAGCGGAAGGGGAAGATATTCATCGACTATCTACGGAATAACCGCGACGCCACCGCCGTCGCCGCTTATTCCACGCGCGCGCGGAAAGGCGCCCCCGTCTCCGCCCCGATAACGTGGGACGAGCTCTCGCCCGACCTCGCACCGAATAAATACAACGTCGCCAATTTGCGTGCGCGGCTCTCTTCCCTAAAAGAAGACCCGTGGAAAGACTTCTTCACCACACGCCAGTCCATAACGGCCGGGATGAAAAGGAAGGCAGGATTGTAGATTCCGGGCAAGGGATAATGGCCCCGGTCCGCGGCCCCGGCCGTTCATTCCCCCTGTACCGACTGAACGTTTGTATATACATTACGGGTGAGACGCTTGTCAAGCCGGCGGACGGCGTATCGGCCCGATGATAAAACACTCAGAGCGTCGTATAATGCTCTTTCCAATGCTCCTTGGGTGAACCGATATCCTTGAGCTTTTTTTGCAGGTCCTGGAACGCTTCTATCTGCGCCGCGCCTATCGGCGTATCGAATTGCTCGCTGTGGAGAATTCTTATGCTGATCACGTAATTGTTTCTGTTCGTTCTCAGATCGTCCGGAAGGAAGAAGACGACATTATAGTGCCTTCTGATGTCGAACCGTACCCCCTGCCGGGGCTCCGAAATAAGCCATTTCGCCAGCCTGTTCAGGCAATCGAAGGTGGCTGCTTTTGCGGATTCGTTCTTTGGAGGCTGCCCCTCCGCCTCGGTCCCCGCGAGGGCTACGGTCACCCCGGCCCTTACCAGTCCCTGTTCCCCGACGGGAATATCTATGGGCATCGTTGTCCAGAAGATCTTGTGATCCTGGACTATGGTTCTCATTTCCTGCCTTTCCCCGCCCCCGGAAACGCCCTTTTCACCTGTATCGTCGGACATCGTTCGCCTCTCTGTATCAGGACTTGTTCTTCGACTTCTTTCCGCGTTCCTTCTCGTTTAAAAGCGTCTTTCTGGCCTCTTCCAGCTCTTCCAGCTTTCGCTTATTCACTTTCGGATAGTGGAGGTCCAAAGAGTCGAGGGCGTCTATAATGGCCGCCGCCACTACCAGGCGCGTGAACCATTTATTGTCCGCGGGCACGACGTACCAGGGGGCCTCTTTCGTAGCGGTGTTCCGGATCATGTCCTCGTAGGCTTCCATGTAATCGTCCCAGTATGCGCGCTCCTTTATATCGCTTGCGGAAAACTTCCAGTTCTTTTCGGGATTCTCTATGCGCTCGATAAAACGCTTTTCCTGCTCTTCCTTCGACACGTGCAGGAAGAACTTTCTCACGACTATCCCGTTCCGCGCCAGATAGCTTTCGAAGTTGCGTATGTCCTCGAAGCGTTCCTTCCAGATATTCTTGGTGACCAGCTTTTGCGGGAGCTTCTGCTTTGCCAGGAACTCCTGATGCACGCGCACGACCAGCGTCTCCTCGTAATACGAACGGTTGAATATGCCCATGTTGCCGCGGTTGGGCAGACACCTCATCGACCGCCAGAGATAATCGTGGTCGAGCTCCTCGTCCGACGGCGCCTTGAACGAATGCACCTGGCACCCCTGCGGATTCACGCCCGACATTATATGCTTTATCGTGCCGTCCTTTCCGGCGGCGTCCATTGCCTGGAGTACTATAAGCACCGACCAGCGATCCTGTGCGTAGAGCATTTCCTGGAGCTCCGCCAGGAGATGTACTCCCACGGCAAGCGCCTCTTTAGCGCGGGGCTTGTCCTCCGATTGCAGATGAAGCGTATCGCCCGGGTCTATGTCCTTCAGCCTGAAACCCTTGCCGCTCGTAACACGGAACGGCTCCGAGAACGGCCGGGCCCTTTTAATGAGGTGCTCGATTTTAATTTCACCGTTTTTAGCCAGCACCATGCGAACCTCGCTTGCACTTACATGTTAAATTCCCGCCCCCATTCATAGCTACGCCATGAAGGCCGGTCTCCCGATATTCTAAAGCAGTTGGAAATTAAACACAAAGGGAAAGTTTTTTAAGGATGACGCAGCGGGACGCTACGGTTTCAATCGCCGGTATGATATGACTTACCGAAGGCGAGTCGAGGTGATAACGGCGCCGGACACGCCGGGCCGAGGGGTCCATTCACTAAAACTGCGTTTTGAAATATAGGAAGGGCGGCAATACTATGCTCACCGTCTTCTTATCCGCACTGGACATGACGAGCGGGAGGTCTTCTACATTCAACGTGTCCGATTCGTAAGTCCGCCCGGTATTCACTCCGTGGGCGAATTCGCTCTCGAAAGCATCGCCCGGCACTTTTCTCTTCGTGATAATATTCCGGACCGTCCGGGTTTCCGTATCGGCCTTTGCCAAGAGCATGGAGTCCGGTTCACTGCCTTGAGCGAACGAGCCTGACGCCGCGGCGAACATTATCAATGCTAATGTGATCAACGTTTTCACTCTTATCTCCTGCTGAATTAGACACACGAACGGCCCATTTGGATGCACGCATTCGTATTAATCCTTCAATTAATAAAAAAAGCGAAGGAGGCAGAGGGGGTTGCGCGCTACGAACCTTAAGGGATTCGATCCCCCGGCCCTGATTTCGAGGGCTTCCGCTATCCCGGGCCTCGGTTCCGGGGCTACACGGCCGGCCGCCGGTATCGATTAGCGCCAATCGGTTTATAAATGTATAATGGTGAGCGCCCATGTGCACACGCATCCTTTGGAACAACAATAAACTCGCGGTCGTCGTAGGCCGGACGATGGACTGGCCGGAATCGACCGAGCCCGTGCTCACGGTACTTCCCCGCGGCATGGAGCGCGACGGCGGCCTGCTCGGGCAGGAAAGCGTCGTCGTCCAGAACCCGGCTCGCTGGACGTCAAAATATGGCAGCCTCGTCACGACTGTTTACGGCATCGGCACGGCGGACGGCGTAAACGAAAAGGGGCTCGCGATCCACATGCTCTACCTGACGGCGACGGATTACGGCCCCCGCGACATCACAAAACCCGGCGTGCACGCGGGGCTCTGGGGGCAGTACTTCCTCGATAACGCCGCGACGGCGGCCGAGGCCGTCGAGCTGATGAAGGGGATTCAGCCCATCATGGTTACGGCGCACGGCGTGAAATCGACGGTCCACCTCGCCATCGAGGACGCGTCCGGCGATTCCGCCATCGTCGAATACATCGAGGGCCGGCCGGTGGTGCATCACGGCCGTGAATATCGGCTGTTGACGAACGATCCCGCTTACGACGAGCAGCTCGAGAACCTCGCCCGCTACGACTTTGCCAACTCGACGCGGCAGACGCCGCTTCCCGGCAACGTCGATCCTGTGCAGCGCTTCATCCGCGCGTCTTATTTCCTCCAGAAGCTCCCCGAGCCCAAAACCGAGCGCGAGGCGATTGCGAGCATACTCTCCATCGCCCGCAACGCCTCGGTGCCCTTCGGCGCGCCGAACAATGCCCCGGGCACGCTTTACAACACCGAGTACCGGACGGCTATCGACCTCACGAACCTCCGCTACTTCTTCGAGCTTACGACCGCGCCCAACCTGATATGGGTGGAGCTGTCGGGGCTGGATTTTGGCGCCGGCGCGCCGGTGATGCTCCTCGATCCCGACGACATCTACCTCACCGGCGACGTAACGGACAAATTCCACAAGGCCGACAAGGCACCATTCTAAAACCGCCTCCTCTTCCGGTTCAACTGGAAGAAATTATGGCTATCGATATGGCCGGCATTAGAGAACCCGGGCCCCGGCCCCGGAATACTAGTAAAAGATCATCGCTACGCCGAATATGATGAAAAGCAGCACGAAATATCCCAGCGGGAATAACCACCTGCAAGCGTGATCGATGCGGTCTCCGAGCTCGTACTTCCCACGTTTG
>JADLGH010000083.1 GCA_020849425.1 Candidatus Dadabacteria bacterium | reverse complement strand
TGACGCGCCTCGTCGCGAAGATCCCGACCCTCGCGGCCTACGCGTACCGCCACCGCCGGGGCCTGCCCATCGTCTACCCGGACAACGACCTTTCCTATGCAGGGAACTTCCTCAACATGATGTTCAAGATGACCGAGCTCAAGTACGTGCCGGATCCCGTAATCGAAAAGGCGGTCGATATCCTCTTCATCCTCCACGCCGACCACGAGCAGAACTGCAGCGCGAGCGCCATGCGTAACGTCGGCAGCTCGCTCCCGGATCCCTACTCGGCGACGGCCGCGGCTATCGCGGCGCTCTACGGCCCGCTCCACGGCGGCGCGAACGAGGGCGTCCTCCAAATGCTGAAGGAAATCGGCTCCGTCAACAATATCCCCGAGTATATCAAGCGCGCCAAGGCCGGCGAGTTCAGGCTCATGGGCTTCGGGCACCGGGTCTACAAATCCTACGACCCGAGGGCGAAGATAATCAAGGAGGCCGCCTACGAAGTGTTCGAGGCCAAGGGCAAGAACCCGCTCCTGGACATCGCTCTCGAGCTCGAGCGCATAGCACTCGAAGACGATTACTTCGTACAGCGCAAGCTCTACCCGAACGTGGACTTCTACTCCGGTCTCATCTACCAGAGCCTCGGAATCCCGGTCGAGATGTTCACGGTCATGTTCGCCATAGCGCGTACGTCCGGATGGCTCGCCCAGTGGATAGAGCTCCTCGAAGACCCGGAAAGAAGGATCGCCCGCCCGAGGCAGATTTATCTCGGCGAGAGAGACAAGCAGTATGTGCCGATAGAAAAGAGGGGTTAACGCGGCGGGGGCATGGCTGGAAGGCGCAGCCTACGTGCTGGAAAAGTGCTTTCCGATCATGCTGGTGTGATAATAATTGATCATGTGTTCGAGGGAGGCGATAAAGACCCTTATCGCCTCCTTTTTTGTTTCGTCACTCTTTAGGAATTCTTCCCTTTCGGCATCGGACGGCAGTTTCGCGATCATATCTTTCATCACGTCGGCAAAAGACGCGGTGAAGTCTTCCCTGTCCTGCCTCAGTATGGCTTCTATGAAACCCTCGTCCTGGAGGTCGTATTTCCTGGAGACTATCTCCGCCCTGAGTTCGTCCGACAGGGCAGGGGACCCGAGCCCCGGAATCCCTTCGAGAGCGCCTTCAAAAACCTGAACGAGTTCGTCTACGTACGTCATAGATTGAAATATAACCTGAGGAGGAAGGGGGGACAATGCGCGGCGGGCCACGCCCGCAGGAATCCGACGTAGCGGGAACGATTCTATCTCCACCTATAGCGCGTCTTGCATATTATCACCACTCACTTGAGAACAGTTCAGAATGGGAATGTGGCAATACTTCTATTCTGTCATTCCCAACAATTTCGAGCGAGCGAGGAATAGGACGCCGCAACCTTGAAGCGGAAGCGTTTATCCAGTACTGCTCAGCCCTTGCATTCTTTAGTATCAAGGCCTGTATCGGGAATCCATGTTTTTAATCAGTTATCCTGCTTGCCCGGCATCTTGTCCGGAGCAGCCTGAGCGAAGCCTGGAACTCGATTCAGTCCCTCATTCTTTAATATCGAGAAACACACTACGTGTGTTTGCTACTCCTGGTCAAGCAAAAGTAGAAATTCTTTGTTCTTGTTTTTCTGTTAATGCAAAGACTTTTAAAGACAATATCCTGAAACAAGTTCAGGATGACTACAAAAAAGGATAGAAACTGGATTCCCGATTAAAACGCTCGGGAATGATACACACATATGTGTGTTTCTCGACGTAGCGCCGAAGTTGCTGAAGCCACCTGAAGCGCGGCTGGTGATAACGGCAATGCGCAGCTACTCCAGTATCCAGCGGGCGTGGCCCGCTCAATCTAATCCCTCCCCGCCTTCTCCATCCTCGCCTTCCCCTCTATGCTCCGCATCATCCGGATCGCGTACTTCCTGTTCTCTTTCCAATCGGGGTAGAAGGACGGTTTTTTGTCCTCGACGAGGAGCGTAAGCTGCTCCATCGCCATGTCGAACTTCTTCTGCTTTATGTAATTCGCCGCCAGGTAGAGGCGCGCCGACGACAGGTGCGGGTCCACGCCGAGCGAGCGCTTGAGGTATATCTCGGATATGTGGAGGTCGCCGCCTAAAAGCCCCGGCAGGTAATAATAGAGCGCGCCGTTCATGGCGAGCCCCTCGGGGTGGTTCGGGTCGAGCCTGAGTATCGTTTCGAGCTCGCGCCTAACCTCGGGCAGCATGAAGAGCGAATTGAAGAGCCCCTTCGTGTCCCCGAGCGAGGCGAGGTTGGCGACGTAGAAGAAATGCGCGTCCGGATTATCGGGTTCCAGCTTCACGGCCTTCTCCCCCTCCTTCACACCGTTCTCGAACGCGCGTACAAGCTCGCTCTTCGAGCCGGCCTCGATGTAGCCGTACGTAAGCCACGCGCGGGAGAGGAAAAGAATGGCCTCCACGTTATCCGGCTCGGCCCCGGAAACGCCCTCCGCGATTTTTATGGATTCGAGGATATTCCCGGGCTTCTTGTCGTAGCCCGAAAGGAGGCTCCACGCCTCGTCGAGCCCGGGGGCCGCAGCGGTCTCCGCGCCTGGCGGCGGAGCGGTACCGGTCGTGTCCGCGTACGAGTACGTAAAGGGCAGGGCGGCCGAAAGGATAATCAGCATAACGCCCGTTTTAAAAGCCGTCATACTGAAATAGTGTAGCCCACGGTTTAGTCCAGACCAAAGGCTCCGATGTCTTCAATGACCGCGTGGAGGAGATTGATCGTGTGCGCGATGTCCGTCTTGTATGCGAGGCAGCTCGGGCTGTGTAGGTAGCGGACCGGCACCGAAACCGACGCCGCGCGCGTGCCCCTGCCCGAAACCTGCATGGCCGTCGCGTTAGTGCTCCCGGCCTTCTTGACCGTTATCTGGTAGGGGATATCGTTCTTCCGGGCCGTGTCCATGATGAAATCGCTGAACGGCCTGTGCGCGACGAGGAACCTGTCCGAGAGCCTCACCTCGGGGCCCTTGCCGCAGTTGGCGAGCGTCTTGTGCTCGGAGACGCCGGGCACGTCCATGGCCACCGTCCCTTCGAGCGCTATGGCGAAATCCGGCTCGACAGCGGGCGTGATGATGTGCGCGCCCCTGAGGCCGACCTCCTCCTGCACCGTCGCGGTAAGGAAAAGGTCGCACGTTTGAACCGGGTTTTTCCTCATGGCCTCTATCATGACGAAGAGCCCGACCCTGTCGTCTATGGCCTTCGAGATGAACGCCTCGTCCGTCTCCTCGAACGGGTAGTAGAACGACGCCACGTCGCCCACGCCGACGAGATCCTTCACCTTCTCGGCCGAAAGCCCGAGGTCTACGACGCAGTCCTCTATCTCGGGGACTTCCTTGTTGTTAGTGTTACGGCTTATGTGGGGCGGGATCGCGGCCACGGTTCCGACGAGCGGCTTTTTGCCCCAGACGAGTATGCGCTGCCCGTAAAATACCCTCGGGTCCATGCCGCCGAGTGATATGACGCGGAGGAACCCGCGGCTGTCGATGTGGCTCACCATGAAGCCGACCTCGTCCATGTGCGCATCGACGACGAGCCTGGGCCCGTCGCCCGGCACGTGGGCTATGACGTTGCCCATCGCGTCTTCCGTTATCTCGTCCGTGAATTCCGAAAAGAGTCTCTTGATTATTTCCCTTACGGGGCCTTCGTGGCCGGGAAGGCCTGTGGCCTCGCAGAGTTCTATAAGGAGTTGAGTGTTCATCGGGAAATTGATTATAGCCAAAGACGGGCGGATTTCCAGCCCGGCCCCGGCCCCGCGCATAGGACGGCGCTGCAGGCTTAACGGAAAATTCACGCCGCTTTAACCGCCGGTTTATCAGCCTGCGGCATCATCTCCGGACGTTACGATAACTCGAAGAAGGAAAGACAGGGGGCAAACCCCGGCAACGAAACAAGCGGCACGACCACGATTTACAGCTTAGACGAAAAGGACCGAAAATCGGCCACCCATTACCATATCTCTTCTCATCCTTTGGTGCCCCCTCCTTCACGGGAGGGGGCATTTTTTGTGTGCCCGGCAATCGACATCGATCTACTCCGGAATGGCCGTTACGTATCCTTCGAGATTCGCCTGAGCAGCTCGGCCACCGAAGGCTTGTCCGATCCCTTGAGACATGCCTCGCAGTAGCACCTTTCAGCGCCGCATTCCGTCGGCATCCGGGCGTCGACGCCGAAGCACCAGCACCAGCTTTCGCCGGCCTCGATCTCGCACCTGAAATCCTTCCCGCACCCCGGACACCTAGCCATCGTCAGGTCCCATGCACGCTCATCCCCCGAACCTTTGTCTCAGGCTCCGCGCAGCCTTCACCATATTCCCGAGCGCGGCTTTCGTCTCGGACTCGCTCCTCGTTTTGAGGCCGCAGTCGGGATTTACCCAGAGGTTTTCTTTCGGTATGTATTCCGCCGCCTTCGCGATTAGCTCTTCCATCTGCGCCGCGCCGGGGATGAGCGGCGAGTGTATGTCGTAAACTCCCGGGCCGATTTCGTTCGGGTATTCGAAGTCCCTGAATGCATCGAGGAGCTCCATCCGGGAGCGCGACGTCTCTATCGATATGACGTCGGCGTCGAGCCTGGAAATGCTCTCGATGATGTCGTTAAACTCGGAATAGCACATGTGGGTGTGTATCTGCGTCTCGTCCTTCTCGGCCCCCGATGCGATGTGGAAGACTTCGACCGCCCAGACGAGGTACTCGTCCCAGTCCTCTTTCCTGATCGGGAGACCCTCCCTCAGGGCGGGCTCGTCAATCTGTATGATCCTTATGCCCGCGCGCTCGAGGTCGCGGACTTCTTCGCGGAGGGCGAACGCGATTTGCCGGGCGACTTCCGAGCGTGGTATGTCCTCGCGGCAGAAGCTCCACTGGAGGATGGTGACCGGCCCCGTGAGCATGCCCTTTACGGGCTTTTCAGTCAGCGCCGCCGCGTACCTGATTACCTCGACCGTCATGGGCGAGGGCCGCGAGACGTCGCCGTATATTATCGGAGGCTTCACGTACCTGCTCCCGTAGCTCTGCACCCATCCGCCGAGCGTGACGGCGAAGCCGTTCAGCATCTCGCCGAAGAATTCGACCATGTCGTTCCTCTCGAATTCGCCGTGAACGAGCACGTCGAGGCCGAGCTCTTCCTGGAGGGCTATAGCCTCGCGAATCCGGGCGCGTATGTACTCGCCGTACTCGTCGGCCGTCATCTCGCCGCGCCTGAATTTGAGCCGCAGGCTCCTGACCTCGGGCGTTTGCGGGAACGAGCCAATGGTCGTCGTCGGGAAGAGGGGCAGACCGAACGCCTCGCGCTGCTTTTTCTGCCGGACGGGGAAGGGGCTTCTCCCGCCGTCGGCCGAATATTCCGCCGGGGCCTTCTTGACGGCGGGGTCGTTTATGAGCGGGTTCTCGCTCCATTCCTTGAGTAGCGCCTCGTTCTTCCCGAGCGCGTCCTCGAACCCCTTACCGCCTGTTACGGAAGAGAGCGCGACGACTTCGTCGAGTTTTTCCTCGGCGAAGGCGAGCATGTTTCTAACGCCCGGCGGCAGGGCCGTCTCGTTCCTGAGCGATATGGGGACGTGGAGAAGTGAGCAGGACGGCGCGATCATGACCCTTTCCTCGCCGAGGGCCGCAACGAATTTCCGTGCTATTGCCGCCGACCGGGAGAGGTCGTTTACCCATATGCCGCGCCCGTTGACGAGGCCTAGGGATATGTACGCGTCTTTCGGGAACGAGCCGAGTATCGCCGGGATGTCCCTCTCGCCCCGGAGGAGGTCGAAGTGGAACCCGGCCACGGGTAGTCCGAGGGCAGTCCCGAGGTTGCCGCCAAGGTATCCGAAATAGAAGGTCAGGAGCATTTTCAGCCCCGGGACTTCACGGGCGAGCGCGCCGTATGCCTCCTTGAATGCCCCCAGCTCCCCGGGGCCGAGATCCGTCACCATAACGGGCTCGTCTATCTGCACCCATTCGGCGCCGTACTCGGCGAGGTCTTTAAGCACCTCTATATAGACAGGCAATAAACCGCCGAGGAGGGAGAGCGGGGAGAAGCCGGCGCTGCGCGATTTTCCGAGAAGGAGGAACGAGACAGGCCCGAGGAGGACGGGCTTCGTTTTGACCCCCAGGGCCAGCGCTTCCCTGAACTCGTCCACGGGCTTGTTCGTCGAGCGTTTGAATGTTTGCCCGGCGTCGAGCTCGGGGACGATGTAGTGGTAGTTGGTGTCGAACCACTTCGTCATCTCCATCGCCTGCGCTGCCGAATGCCCTTCGCCCGCCTCTTTTTCCTGGACTCCCCTCGCCATCCTGAAGTAAAGGTCGAGGCCGACGTCGCCGACGTCCCATCCGAACCTTTCGGGCACGGCACCGACCATGGCAGCCGTGTCGAGCACCTGGTCGTAGAGGCTGAAGTCGTTGGAGGGGACGAGGTCTATCCCGGCCTCTGCCTGGAGGGTCCAGTTCTCCTTTCTTATATCTGCGGCCGCTTTCAGGAGCTTGTCCTTGCCGATATCTCCCTTCCAGTAGGATTCCGTGGCCCTCTTTAATTCCCTTTGCCCTCCTATCCTCGGGAAGCCGGGGTTGTTTGTAAGAAGTTTCTTCATTTCAAATCGTCTCCTTAATATATTGTATATGTTATATATACTTTTCGATGCATGTACGTACTCTGTATTTATATCACTACCAGATTCCGCGCCGCACGCACGCCGGGGTGAATTACATCTCCATTCCGGCTGCGTCGCAAAACGTGCACCGTGCGTGCATACAACCGGCGATTCGACATCCGCGCTATACCCGCCTCCGCACGTCAAATGAATCAAATCTCCGCCCTCGCTACGTCGTAAACACACTACGTGCGGATAGCATCCGCAGGCAACAGGCGTAGCAGCTTTGCAGCATTAATTATCTGACGCGCGAACCATGCTACCAGTCACATAATCGACCACGTCGTAAAACCGCACACTACGTGCGCTCATCCCAGGAGAGCATGCCGCTCCTGTACTCCGTGACCCTCGTCTCGAAGAAGTTCTTCTCCTTCCTGAGGTCGATTATCTCGCTCATCCACGGGAAGGGGTTCTTCGCGTCGTAGACCTTTTCGAGCCTTATCCGTTCGAGCCGCCTGTCTGCTATGTACCTCACGTACTCGCCGACGAGGCCGGAGTTGAGCCCCAGTATGCCCTCGGGGAGGCAGTCGCGCGTGTAGGTCATTTCGAGCTCTACCGCCTTCTCGACGTTATCGACGAGGAGGGCCTTGAACTCGTCCGTCCAGATGCCCGGGTTCTCGTCGACTATCGTGTTTATGAGGTCGATGCCGAAGGCGAGGTGAACGGACTCGTCGCGGAGTATGAACTGGAACTGCTCGCCGAGGCCCGTCATCTTGTTCTGCCTGAGGAGTGACAGTATCATCGCGAAGCCCGCGTAGAAGAAAATCCCTTCCATGATGACGTAAAACCCGACGAGGTCGTGGACGAAGCTCCGTATCCTGTCTTCCGTGTCCGTCGTGAAGCCCGGATCGAGTACGCTCTTCGTGAGCCTGACGACAAAATCGTCCTTCTCTTTTATGGCCGGATTATTTATATACATGTTGTACACCTCGTCCGGGTCGAGCCCGAGGGTGTCGCAGCAGTATATGAAGGTATCCGTGTGTATGGCCTCCTCGAACGCCTGGCGGAGGAGGTACTGCCTGCACTCGGGGTTGGTAATGTGACGGTAGATCGACAGCACTATGTTGTTGGCCGTCAGGCTCTCGGCCGTCGAGAAGAAGCCGAGGTTGTAGATAATCATCCGGCGCTCGCCCTCCGAGAGGGCCGAAGCGTCCCTCCACATCTCGACGTCCTTCTGCATGTTGACTTCGTCGGGGACCCAGTTGTTGGCGACGCCTACTTTATAGTATTCGCGGGCCCACTTGTACTTTATGGGGAGTATCTTGTTCGGGTCCGTGACCGAGCAGTTTATTATGCGCTTGTGGTCGCCGGCGCCCTTTGCGGGATTCCCGCCGACCGTGCCGTGGTTTCCGTTGCCGTTTTCTTTTATTGACATGATTCGCATCCCTCCTCGAGATTGCACGCGTTTAATGTTTCCTCAGCCTCGCGGGCCGACCCGGCGGATATATGCCCCCCCGCTTCGATGGTGCTCTTTTCGACGCCCGACGCACCGAGCGAGCGGAGGTAGTAGGTCGTCTTGAGCCCCGATTTCCACGCGCTGAGGTACGTCTCGGATATGCGCTCGCCGGATACCGTATCGACGAAGATGTTCACGGACTGGCTCTGGTCTATCCATTTCGACCTGTACGCCGCGTGGAGTATCACCCACGACGGGTCTACCTCGAACGCGCCCCTGTACCTTTCCCTGAGCCCGTCGGGGAGCTCTTTTATTCCGACGATGCTGCCGTCGGTCTGTTTCAGTTTTTCGAGCATGGACCTGTCCCAGAGGCCTATCTCCCTGAGGTCGTCGATCAGGTATTGATTGACGATAGTGAACTCGCCGCTGAGGTTCGATTTGACGTAGAGGTTCTTGTATATCGGCTCTATGGACGGGTAGCAGCCCGCGATGTTGGCTATCGTCGCCGTCGGGGCGATCGCGATGCAGTTCGAGTTCCTCATACCCCGGCGCTTCACCCTGTCCTTGAGCCCGGCCCAGTCGAGGCGGGAATCCATCCCGACGGACGTGGGCACGCCGCGCTCCTCTTCGAGCATCTTCATCGTATCGAGGGGGAAGAGCCCCCTGTCCCACTTCGAGCCTTCGTAAGAAGAGTACCTGCCGCGCTCGGCGGCGAGGCCCGAGGAGGCCGATATGGCGTGCCACGACACCGTTTCCATGACGAGGTCCGAGAATTTCACGGCCTCGTCACTCGCGAAATCGAGGCCTGCCTGGTAGAGGGCGTCCTGGAACCCCATCACGCCGAGGCCTATGGGCCTGTGCGCGAGGTTCGAGCGGCGGGTTTCCCCGGTCGGGTAGAAGTTGAGGTCGATTGAGTTGTCCAGCATCCTGACCGCCGTCCTTATCGTCTCCGAAAGGGCAGTCTCGTCGAGCGCCCCGTCCTTTATATGGAGGGAGAGATTTACGGAGCCGAGGTTACAGACGGCGAACTCGTCGCGGGAGGTGTTGAGCGTAATCTCCGTGCAGAGGTTCGAGCTGTTGACGACGCCCTGGTGGTCCTGGGGCGAGCGTATGTTGCAGGGGTCCTTGAACGTGAGCCACGGGTGGCCGGTTTCGTAGAGCATCGTTATTATCTTCCGCCAGAGCTTCTGTGCCGAAACGCGCTTCGAGAGGCGTATCCCGCCCCTGTCCGCGGCGCGCTCGTATTCCTCGTAACGCCTTTCGAACGCCTTCCCGTAAAGGCCGTGAAGGTCGGGCGTTTCGTCGGGCGAGAAGAACGTCCATTCGCCCCTTTCGATGACGCGCTTTACGAAGAGGTCGGGCACCCACGCCGCGATGTTGAGGTCGTGCGTCCTCCGCCTCTCGTCGCCCGTGTTCTTCCTGAGCTCGAGGAAATCCTCGAAATCGTAGTGCCATACCTCGAGATACGCGCACGTCGCGCCCCGCCGCTTCCCGCTCCGGTTTATGGCCGAGGTGGTGGAGTCCAGTATCTTGAGGAACGGTATCACGCCCTGGCTGTTTACGTTT
>JADLGH010000082.1 GCA_020849425.1 Candidatus Dadabacteria bacterium | reverse complement strand
CGAGAATCAGGTTCCTCACCATTTCCGGCCTCGTTATGGCAAGCTCCTGGGCGATGTAACCCCCGAGCGAGACGCCGAGCACGTGAGCCGATTCTACCCCGAGCTCGTTTAGAAGCCCGGCCGCGTCATCGGCCATGAGCTCGACGGAGTACTCCGAATCGGGCTTGTCCGTATTCCCCGCTCCCCTGTTGTCGAATATGATGACCTTGTGGCTCTTCGAGAGGACGGGTACCTGCTTGTACCACATCCAGCTCGAATACCCGAGGCCCTCTATCAGGAGAAGCGGCTCGCCCGAGCCGTGCACTTCGTAATAGATGTTTATGCCGTTTGTGTTAACTGTCCCAGACGAAGGCTCTCTCATGCTGATATGGCTTTCTTTCTCTGAATGTCGATTCCGTCGTTTGCGGGTTTTACAGCCCCAGGGTTCCGTTTGTCGAACTCGTCGAACGCCTCGTTGACGGCCTGCATGGCGTTTATGGCCGCCGGAAAACCGGCGTAGAGCGCCATTTGAAGGATTACCTCCATTACCTCTTCCTTCGTGACGCCGACGTTCAGGGCGCATACGGTATGCACCTTGATCTGCTGAGGGGCGTTCCCAAGCGCGGTAAGGGCCGCAATGGTAGCTATCTCCCTCGACCGCAGGTCGAGCCCGGGCCTTCTGTATATATCGTTGAAGGCGAATTCCATTATGTACCGGGCCAAGTCCGGGCTTAGAGACTCCAGGCGCTCGAGGGATTTCTCGGCGCCCTCACCCTTGATTTCCCTGAATTTCTCAATACCCTGTTTGTATCTGGTCATCGCTTTCTCCTATGTCTATAATGTAAGGTCGAAACCCCCCGAGTCAAGTAGAATCTTCGCATTCGCTTACAATCAAGCTCTATTAAAATGCTGTTATTAGGCCATATTACAAGATATTCCGAGGGCGTTATGTGCAATTGCTAATTTAATGTTCGAATGCTCTTCGCACCCTTCGCAGTGCTCTCAGGCAGGATTTCGCGGCCGGACAGGCCCTCGCGGATCGATTGACAATCACCCCGCCGTCCTATAAATTCATAAAAGAAAATTCATCTATATATGGAGGTGCCGCGATATGGACTGGGGTATGAAAAACAGGATGGCGAGGATCATAAACCCCAAAACGGGAAGGGCTGTTATGCTTGCCTTCGATCATGGGTATTTTCTCGGGCCGACGCATGGGCTCGAAGTGCCGAGGGATACGATCGCCCCGTTAATGCCTTACGCGGACACCATCATGCTGACCCGCGGCGTGCTCCGCACGTCCGTCGACCCGGATTCCGGGGCCAATGTAGTGCTCAGGGTTTCCGGCGGGGCCAGTATCGTAGGCGCCGACCTCTCGAACGAGGGCCTCACGACGTCCTTTAAGGATGCGATAAAGCTCAACGTAGCGGGTGTCGGGATATCCGTATTCGTCGGGAGCGATCACGAGCGTCAGACCCTTCTCAACCTGGCCGAGCTGATAAACCTCGGTGAGGAATACGGTATCCCTGTCCTCGGCATCACGGCCGTCGGAAAAGAGCTCGAAAAGAGGGACGCCAGGTATCTTTCTCTCAGCTGCCGCATATGCGCCGAGCTCGGGACCCACATCGTAAAGACGTATTATTGCGAGGAGTTCGAAAAGGTTACGGGAAGCTGCCCCGCGCCCATAGTCATAGCCGGCGGGCCCAAGCTCGAAACCGAAATGGACGTGTTCGATATAACATACAGCGCGATTCAGCAGGGCGCGGTCGGCGTGGACATGGGAAGGAACATCTGGCAGAACAGCCACCCGGTCGCCATGCTCCGGGCCGTGCGTTCCATAGTGCACGAAAACAACAATCCCAAGCAGGCGCACGACCTCTATCTTTCTCTCAAGAACGACGAGTCGAGAAAGCTAGCCAGTGCGTAAAGCCGGCTCGAATAATCACCGCCCGTTTACATATCCCGTAGCGCGTAGGGGACTTATATGCGTGTAGCGATGTACTACAGCAACAGCGACGTGAGGCTCGAGGAAATGCCGGTGCCGAAGATCGGCCCGGGCGAGATACTCATGAAGGTGCACGCAAGCGGGATATGCGGGAGCGACCTCATGGAATGGTACCGTCTCCCGAAGGCCCCGCTCGTCCTCGGACACGAGGTTGCGGGCGAGGTTGCCGAGGCAGGCGAGGGGGTCCGAAAATTCGCCCCGGGCGACCGTATAATAGCGACCCATCACGTGCCCTGTAACACCTGCCGTTACTGCCTCCGGGGGAATCATTCATCCTGCCGGACGCTTAGAACGACTCATTTCGATCCCGGCGGATTTGCGGAATATATTCGCCTGCCGGCGATTAACGTTGACAGGGGGGTGCTCAAGCTCCCGGACGAGGTCTCCTACGACGAGGCGTCTTTCGTCGAGCCGCTCGGGTGCGTCATAAGGGGTCAGCGTCTCGCGGGCTTCGGCATGACCGACAGCGTGCTGGTCCTGGGGAGCGGCATCACGGGCCTTCTTCACATACAGCTCGCGCGCGCCCTGGGCGCGGGCCGCATAATGGCTACGGACGTTAACGACTACAGGCTCCGTGCCGCCCTCGATTTCGGAGCGGACGCTGCAATCGATGCAAGGGACGACGTGGCTTCGCGCGTAAAGGAAATAAACGACGGCGGGCTCCCCGACATGGTCATCGTGTGCACGGGAGCTGCTTCGGTCATAGAAAGCGCATTCAGTCTCACGGACAGCGGAGGGACGATTCTTTTCTTCGCCCCTTCTGGTCCGGACGTTAAAATGTCAGTTCCTTTCAACGATTACTGGTGGTCCGGTATAAAGACCGTGAGCTCCTACGCGGCCTCACCCGAAGACCTGGCGCTCGCCCTCGATCTCATAATGGCCAAGCGGGTGAACGTTGCGGACATGGTGACGCACAGGATTCCATTGTCCGAAACGGGCCGCGGCTTCAAAATGGTCGAAGAGGCGCAGGACTCCATAAAGATTATTGTCCAGCCCGGCCTATAGGCGTTTATTTCGCCCCGAGGAGCGACCTCAGTATCGTGCTTACGATCGCGAGGATGAGGGCCGCGAAGAAGGCCGTCCAGAAACCGGCGACGTGGAATCCCTCGACGAGAGAGCTCGCCAGCATCAGCATTAGCCCGTTTATCACGAGCAGGAATATGCCGAACGTGAGTATCGATATGGGGAAGGTTATGATCTTGAGGAAGAGGCCGATGGTCGCGTTTATAAGTCCTATTATGATCGCAGCGAAAAGGGCGGTCCCTATGCTCGCCACCTGAAAACCCGGAAGTATATGGGCCACGATCAGAAGGCTCGCCGCGCCTATGATCCACTGAATCAGAATCGATTTCATTTTCTCCTCCTCTCCTTTGTGAGGTGCCGCCGATATCCATATTATTATATTCCGGGAAAAATAAAGGGGAAGCGATCATCCCTTTGAATGTATTTCCGCGGCTATTCGTCTCCCATAGCTTGCACTTTCCTAATCTTTGACACCCTTTCAATAAACTCCTAAACTTTACCCTTATGGAAAAACCGGTTTTATATCTCATCGACGGCAGCTCGTACATATTCAGGGCTTACTATGCAAAACGGCATCTCAGCACCTCTTCCGGCTTCCCGACAAACGCCGTGTACGGGTTCAGCTCGATGCTTTTCAAGTTCATAAAGGACTACAACCCCACGCTCCTCGGCATGGTATTCGACGCCAAGGGCGACACCTTCAGGAACGAGATGTACGGCCTGTACAAGGCCAACAGGTCCGCCCCGCCCGACGACCTCGTGCCCCAGTTTCAGAAGATATTCGACGTCGTGGACGCCTTCAAAATGCCGCAGTTCATGATAGAAGGCTACGAGGCCGACGACATCATAGGGACCATCGCCAGGAGGATGGAGGGCGAGGGCTACGACATCGTCATAGTCACGGGAGACAAGGATTTCAGCCAGCTGGTCTCGGACAGGATTACGCTCCTCGACACGATGAAGAACAAGACCACGCGCGTTGCCGACGTAGTCGAGAAGTACGGCGTCCCTCCGGGGAAAGTCCTGGATATATTCGCCCTCATGGGGGACGCCATCGATAACATCCCCGGGATAAAGGGCATAGGCGAGAAGACCGCTATCAACCTGATAAAGACCTACGGCTCGCTGGAGACGCTCCTCGCCATACCCTCGGGGCTACCCGAGAGGTGGGCGAAGCTCATACGCGAGAAAAAAGAGGACGCCCTCATGAGCCGGGAGCTGGCGACTATAAAGACCGACATAGAAATGGACGTCGATTTGGGGATGCTCGGGTACGAGGGCTTCGACAAGGAGAAGCTCGGGAGCCTCTTCCGCGAGCTCGAATTCAAGAACCTCATGCGCGAGCTCGGCGAGCTCGAAGAGCCGCCCCGGGCCGATAGCGGGAACGAGGAAGCGGGGGACATCGTTTCTTACGACTGTTATAAGGCTGTGCTCAAGGAAGAGGAGCTCGAAAACGTGATAAAAAGGATAGGGGAAACGGGCGAGGTGTCGCTCGACCTCGAAACGACGTCGCGGGACCCGATGCTTGCGGAAATAGTGGGAATCTCGCTCTCTCCAGCGCCGCAGGAATCGTACTACGTACCCGTTGCCCACAGGTCGCTCGCCGACGCGGCAATGAAGCAGCTCGCTCTTGCCCACGTGCTATCCAGGCTGAAGCCCGTCTTCGAGGACCCGGACATCCGTAAAATCGGCCAGAATCTCAAGTACGAGATCGTGGTTCTCGAGAGAAACGGAGCTGCTCTTAAAGGTATATTCTTCGATACGATGATCGCTGCGCACATGCTGGATTCCTCTCGGCTTAGCTATGGCCTCGACGAGCTTTCGAGGGTCTTTCTCGGCCACCTGATGATATCGTACAAGGACGTTACGGGCTCGGGAAAGACCAGGATCCCATTCGACGAGGTAGAGATCGAAAAGGCCAAGGTGTACTCGTGTGAGGATTCGGACGTCGCCATGCTGCTTTATAAAAAGCTCGAGCCCGAGCTCGAAAAAGCCGGTATTGTAGATGTCTACAGAGAGACGGAGCTTAAATTCATAGAGGTGCTCGCGCGTATAGAGATGAACGGCGTCAGGGTCGATCCGGTTAAGCTTAAAGAGCTTTCCAAGGAATTCGAGGCAGGGCTCAAGGAGCTCGAAAAGGAAATATACGCGGCAGTCGGATACGAGTTTAATCTTAGCTCCCCGATTCAGCTGAGGGAGGTCCTGTTCACTACGCTCGAGCTTCCGAATAAGAAGACCACAAAGACCGGCGAGGCGTCGACAGACGTCGAGGTGCTGACGGACCTCAGCAAGTTCCACCCCGTCCCTGAAAAGGTGCTCGAGCACAGGACGCTTTCGAAGCTGAAGTCCACTTATCTCGATGCTCTCCCCAGGCTTATTAACCCGTCGACCGGGAGGCTCCATACGTCCTTCAGCAGGGTGGGCTCGTCGACGGGGCGGCTCAGCTCGAGCGACCCCAATCTTCAGAACATTCCCATTAAAACGGCGCAGGGGCGGCGCATCAGGGAGGCGTTCGTTCCCGATGCGGGGAACGTTCTTCTGTCGGCGGATTATTCACAGATAGAGCTCAGGCTGCTGGCGCATTTCTCAGACGACGAGAGCCTTATAGAAGCGTTTCGGACGGGGAGCGACATTCACAGCAGGACGGCGGCCGAGATATTCGGGGTTACCGAGGACCTCGTAACGCCCGACATGAGAAGGCTCGCCAAGAGCATTAACTTCGGCATCATATACGGCATAAGCGCGTTCGGCCTCGCAAAGCAGCTTGGGACATCGGTGTCTATAGCCAAGAGCTACATCGACGAGTATTTCAAGCGCTACGGAAAGGTGAGGGCGTACATAGACAAGACCATAGAAGACGCCGCCCGGAAAGGCTATGCGGAGACGATACTCGGAAGACGGCGGCCTATCCCCGAGCTAACGTCGGGGGACAGAAACAGGAAAGGCTTCGGCGAGCGCGCAGCCATGAACACCCCGATCCAGGGCTCCGCCGCCGACATCATCAACATCGCCATGATAAGGATCCACGACGAGCTCGCCAGGGGATTCAAATCACGCATGATACTCCAGGTGCACGACGAGCTTCTCTTCGACGTCCCGGAGGACGAGATCGAGGCTCTTTCCAAAATGGTGAAATCTGAGATGGAAGGGGCGTGGGAGCTCAAGGTCCCAGTTATCGTTGAAATGGGGACCGGCAAGAACTGGGCCGAAGCCCACTAGCCCTTGCCGGTTCGTGTGCGCGTGTGTGTAAATCCTTTATCCGTCTATGAGCGTACAGGTGCTCGGGTTTACGCTGGAAGTTCCGCTCTGTACGACGGCCGATTTCCCGCCGCTTATCGTGCATTGGTTCTGCGGGTCGATCTCGACGGCGGAAGACCCGGCCGTCCTTATACCGTTTTCCCTGAGCGATGTTATGAATATGTTGTTGTCCACCGGCGTTACCGTGCGGGCGAGCCTTACGAACGTGTTATTGTTGGTTCTTATGCCGTCCCTGTTCGCGCTTACGCTGATGTCCTCGTCTGCTTCGAGGAGCACCAGGCCGAAGTTCTCGGCGTGGATACCTTCCTTGCAGTCGATGAGCGTGATGTTGCGGGCAGCGATCTCGACCCTGGCGTCGCCCTGCACGTTTATGCAGTTATTGCCGTTCCCGTCTATGTTGAAGTCGGCTTCGAGGGAATCGAAGATTATTTCGTCGAAGCTCTTGGCGCGTATCCGGTTCTGGAATACCACCCAGTTCTCGACGAGTATCGCGCCGGGGGACGTCTGCAGTATAACGTCGAATTCGACGTCGCTGTCGCGGGTGACCGATATGATTCTCGAAAGCGTGTAATCCGGGCCTTCGAACTCGATTCTGACTGTATTGAAATCGGACTGGAACCTGAGGTTGAACTCCCCGAACTGGTTCGTCCGCGTGGATTTCTTCCTCCTGTTGTTTTCGAAGATGCTTACCCTTATGTCCGATACCGGGCCGTCGATCACCTGAAGCACCGTTCCGTTAATCCTGGTTTTTTTGCCACCGCCGCCACCGCCGTCACCGCCGCATCCCCAGAATCCATACGATACGAACGATGTCATTAAAAGCAGAATTAGCAGGAATGAATGTTTATTCAGAAATTTCACCATTATCCTATCCTCCATTTTTAGGGTATCGCACCCTCGCCCGGGGTATCGACACATTATTTCAATATTAACCGGAAACGCTTGATTTTTATATAGGCTTTGTCGAAATCCTGTCAAAAAAATAACGACAAAAGGCCCGATTTATCGACTACTGTAGCCGTGTAATGCGTTTGTCCTTTTCGCGCCGGCTGAAACGGCCGTGCTCTTCGCTCCGGCGGCGGTTTGATTTTTCGGTGAGGGTCTATTAACTATAGTATAGGGGCGGACGGCTTATGACTTGCTGTCGGGGATACATACGGCAGAGGGGTGCGTGTTGACTAAAAAAAGCGTTGGCATTCTCGGCGCGACGGGCTATACCGGGGCGGAGCTCCTGAGGATCCTCATCGGGCATCCCGGGGTGTCGGTCGAGTGGCTGACTTCCGAAAAGTTCGCAGGCCTCAAAATAAGCGACGTCTTTCACGGGCTGAGGGGGTTTTGCGAGCTCGAATGCCGGAGCATTTCTTCGTTTAAGACCCTGCCCGCAGTGGATCTCGTTTTCTCCTGCCTCCCGCACGGGACAGCGATGCATTTTACCGGCAGGCTCCTCGACGAGGGGGCCCGGGTGATAGATTTCAGCGCCGACTTCAGGTTCAAGGACGCCGCCCTTTACGAAAGCCTCTATAGAGCGAAGCACAGGCATCCGCAGTATATTGACGATGCGGTTTACGGCATCCCCGAAATATTCAGGGACGATATACGCGGCGCGCGTCTCGTGGCGAATCCCGGGTGCTACGCGACGGGCGTCATACTCGGGGTCTTGCCTCTTTTAAGAGAAGGCCTCGTAGACGAAACCTCCATAATAGCGGACGCGAAATCGGGCGAGTCCGGCGCCGGCAGGGCGCCTTCGCTCGACCACCACTTCCCCGAATCGAACGAGAACGCGAGCCTTAATCCCGGCGCCGCCTCGCACCAGGGCCCCGAGATAGAGGAGGTGCTCTACTCCGCATCGGGAAGGGCGGCAGTGATTACGTTCGTCCCGCACAATATACCCGTGAATCGCGGGATACTGACTACCATATACACGAGGCTGAAATCCAAAGCCGGTACGGCGAGCGTCCTGAAAATATTCGAGGACTTCTACAGGGACGAGCCCTTCGTCCGCGTATGTTCCGAAGGGAAGCTCCCGGATATCAAGGACACGAGATATACCAATTCATGCAGTATAGGGGTTACGACAAACGGGGACGTTGCGCTAACGGTCGTGTCGCTCGATAACCTCGTAAAGGGCGCGTCCGGTCAGGCTGTGCAGAATATGAATCTGATGCTCGGATTCCCGGAAGCCGAAGCACTCGGCTTTCAGGGGATGTTTCCATAGGCGAGGGCGGCTCATGCAGACCATGAACGATATATTCCTCGAAAGCGTAGACAGGTTCGGCGGACGCCCCGCGATCATAGACGGCGAGAGGACGCTCACCTATGCAGAGCTCGGCGGGTCCGTGAAGTCCCTGGCCGCGTTCCTGGCCTCTCGCGGGGTAGGAAAGGGTGACAAGGTCGCGATACTACTTCCGAACTCAATCGAGTTCGCCGCCGCATTTTACGCCTCGTCCTCTCTGGGGGCCGTGTCGGTGCCCATCAACAATCTCTGCAAGGAAGACGAGATAAGGTTCTACGTGACGGATTCGGGGACGCGTGTGCTTTTAACGGACGCCGCTTTGAGAAAGACCGCCGAAAAGGCCGTTTCAGGATCGGGGGCGGGTGTTGCGGTAATAAGGGGACGCGGGGCGGACTGGGTTTCCGGAGCGGCCGAAACGGGCAGTCCCGCGCCGGCTGATATCGAACCCGATGCGGACGCGATATATCTCTACTCCACGGGCTCGACCGGGAAGCCGAAGAGGGTCGCACGGACGCACCGGAATCTCGCGGCCCTCGCCCAAAACCATTCCGACACCGCCGGTTTCGGGGATAAGGACAGGGTGCTTTTCGTCGTTCCGCTTTCGCACACGTATGCCTTCGGGAATTTCATAAGCTCGGTCCGGGGTGGGGCGGCCTCGATAATGCTGGAGCAGTTCAACAGGAACGGAGCGCTCGACGCGCTGGAAAGCGAGGCCGTGACAATATTCCCCGCCGTTCCCGTTATGCTGGACGCGCTGGCCGGAACGTTCACGCCGGAAGAGAAGGACCTCTCCCGTCTCAGGCTCGTGATCTCGGCGGGCGCCCCGTTAAGGCAGGAGACGTTCAAAAAATTCCACGAGAGATTTGCGATATATCCCCGCCAGCTCTACGGCTCGACGGAGACGGGGGTCATATCCATCAACCTCGCCGGGGATATAGAGAATCGGGCGGCGTCCGTCGGAAGGCCCGTGAACCAGGTGACGGTGAAGGTTTTCGGCGACGGCGGGGAGGAGCTCGAGCCCGGCGCCGAGGGGGAGCTCGCCGTAAGGAGCCCTTCTATGACGCGGGGCTACGACGGCCTTCCCGAGGAGACGGGGAAGGTTTTCAGGAACGGATACTATTTCACCGGGGACCTTGGAAAGATAGACGCCGAAGGATACATCTACATAACAGGCCGGAGGAAATTTTTCATAAACGCCGGCGGATACAAGGTGGACCCGGCCGAGGTGGAGAACGTGCTCCTGAACATGCCGGGGATCACCGAGGCTGCAGTCCTCGGGGTCGAGGACAAAAGCGGAAAGGAGCACGTAAAGGCCGTCCTCGTTTCAAATAAGCCCGTCACGGCCGGCGAGGTGGCCGCACACTGCAGGGGAAGGCTCGCGGATTACAAGATTCCCCTCTCCATAGAATTCAGGGACGCCCTCCCGAGGAGCCCCGCGGGCAAGGTCTTAAAGGAGCGGCTAAAGTAACTTTAAAAGGTGAAGCCTATGAATGAAGTTTCCGGAAGGGTGAGAAAGGTGCTCGAAGCGAGCCTCCCGCAAGGGGTGATCACGGATAATATCGACGACGATTTTCCGCTCATAGAGCTCGGTGTGGGCATAGATTCCGTCGCGCGTCTGGAGCTCCTGGTCGCGCTCGAGCAGGAGTTTCGCGTGAGACTCGACGAGGGGGAAATCACACCCGAATTCTTCGAATCGGTGGGCGAGATGTCGCGGCACATAAGCGGGAAGCTCGGGGACGGTGCGGCCTAGCGGAATCGAGCGGTCAGTTCGTAAGCCCCTTGTCCTTTAGGTACTTTTCGAACGAGTTTATGAACTCCTTTCTAACGCGTTCGCTGGCCTTTCCTATGGGCTCTATCACGGTCTTTTCGTAAAACTCGAACGCGGTGGCTTCGAGCTTCGTATCGCCCGTCGTCCTTGCGAGCCTGAGAACCGCAATCGAATTGTAGAATATAGCCCTGAAAAGAGCGCGCCTCGCGTCGTTGAACTTGAACTCTTCGAGGAGCTTCTGGGCCTCGATGAGGGCGTAAAAGCCGACCCCGCAGAAGAGGGTAAGGAGCTTCTTGGCCTCGTCCGGCGACATCCCTTCGATGAGATAAACGAGCGGGGCCTCGACGATCGATTCGAGCTCCTTTTCCTTGCTGATTATATTCGCGAGCTCCTTGACCTTGTCGTCGTCGGCATTGTTGAGAAGGTCTTTCAGTGCGCCCTGGACGTACTCGAGCGCGAAGCTGTCCCTTATCTCCTCGGGGCTGAGCCCTTCGGACTTGAGCGCCTTTATGTGCGCGAGTTTTTCGATGGTTTTTTCGGGAAACAGCAGGACGGTTTTCGACGCACCGCCCGATGTGACCCTCTTTCTTCGCGGCTTGGGGATGAGCCCGAGCCTGGAGCAGACTTTTATCGTCTTTTCCGGGTCGCTTCCGAGGTCTATCTTTCTTTTCCGCGCTTCCTTTATGATGTCGTCCATGGATACGTCGGCCATGACAAGATATTACGCAGGTTGGAGAGGCTTTGTCAATCCATATTTCTCCTGTATTCAGGGGGTGATTCGGCGTTTCGGGTAACTGGGTTACGTGCGCCTCCGGGCCTTGTCCATCCGGCCTTCGGCGCAGGATACGGTTTGATTTTAAATCCCGGATGGTTTATTAATTTCATATGGCCCAGAGCACGCTGGTCGTCTACGAACCCGTCGATATGACGGACAAGGCTTATTACTGGAAGGAGTATGCGGAGTTCTACGAGAAGTACTGGGGAGGCCCGACATCGCCGTTCGGCGTGTGGTTCGGGAACGAGTACGAATCCTTCGTCCAGGCTATAGCTGCCCATCTCGGCATAGAAAAGAACGAGCTGGAGCATTGTTTTTTCACCAGGGACGACGAGGGCAAGTATTACATCGCCCCCTTCCGCTCGAAATCGAATCTCTTCTTCTCGGAGAATTTCATTCCGCTCGAATGGTTCCTTCTGTTCGGCGCCGAAGACAGGCAAACCCTTTACACGCACTGGGGATTCAACGCGCTCTATTACAATGCACGGATAGGCGCGGCCGTAGAGCGGCTGGACGATGCCGCGGAGGTAATAAGGAAGTCCATTGAAAACGGCGGCGCTGCGATAGGGAAAGAATACGGGTTCGACATGAAGACGTTGCTCGCGAGTCTCAGCGACCTTAAAAGCTGGCTTTCCGGATACGCACCCACGGGATTTATCGTCCTTAACTACGGGGACCTCTGCGCCGTGATAAACCCGTACTCGCTCGAAAGGGAGCGTTCGGTAGATGAGGCGTGGGCGTTTATAGGGCTGCTCGGGGAGGGCAGGTTCGACGAGGCGTCCTCGTCGTTGAAAGCGTTCGTGCAGAAGTGGAACGATATAAGGATTACTGCCTCTGCCTCCTCCTCGTCCCCGGCAGGGGGGCCCGGAGACTCGACGCTCCAGTGATCGGGTCGTGCACAGGGCGTCCCGGTCTATAAGGCGTCTCGACGCGACCTTCGCCTTTCGAAAGCCGCCCTTCCGTACCGATATGCGTCTCTTAGTAAATACAAGGGATGGAGCCTGCTCTTTTTGACGACGACCTGCATTTGCCGGACCTTGGCGTGCACGAGTGGGCCGAGTGTTTTTTGCTTCCAGTCCGCCCTTACCTGGCGGAGGTCCTCCAGGGCCCCCGTCCCGTGTATGGATATCCTGTCCCTGTCATTAAGGAGCTTTGAAAAATCAAAACTCCCGGTGATGAGGGCGCTGATGAATATCTTGTGCCGCTTGAGTCGCTGGAGGTCGCTCTGGTCTCCGTCGAGGGATTTCCTCGCACCGAGCCACTGATGGATTCTTTCGCCTGTAAGTGTCTCCCCGGGCGGATGGAATTCCACGATTTTTCGCGCCTCTTCCGTGGATACCAGCGGCCAAAGCGGGTACCAGAACTTCATCGGCCGTTCGACGGGCACCCATACGCTCTCGTATTTAAGCGCCCTGGCCGTGGCGCCTCTCCGTATACAGACCGAGGCATCTACGTGAATTCCGTGCTCGCGGAGGCTGGCGATGAGAAGCTCGTGCCCGCCGCCGATAGCGAACGCCCGGTTGATACGGTTATCGAGCCGGGGACACCAGAGGTCCCTCGGTATCCAGAGGATTCGTTTCCGGGCGGGCTCGACCACGGCTATGTTGTCGGTCCGGGCGTCCCATGAGTCCTCGTCCATGACGGATACGACCGTGCTCATTGTTTAGCTCCGCCGGATTCAGCGCGGGTTTTCATTTCCCCGGTAAACAGGGCAGAGACATCGGGCTTTACGACCTTGCCCATCTGGTTTCGCGGGAGCTCCTTCACCGTGAGAAAGCGCGTCGGGACTTTATAGGGCGCAAGCCTCTCCCTGCACCATTCCCTTAGCGTATCGCCGGCCGGCCCGTCCCCGCCCGAGGGCACGAGCGCCGCCGAGACCCGCTCGCCCCACTCCTCGTCCGGAACTCCCACGACGGCGCAGTCGGCGATAAAGGGATGCTCCCTCAGGACCTCCTCGATTTCGAGCGCCGATATTTTGTATCCGCCGCTCTTTATTATATCGACGGACTTCCGTCCGAGTATCCCGTAAATCCCCTCGCCGTCCCGCTCGGCGGCGTCTCCCGTCCTGAACCATCCGCCCTCGATGAAAGACCCGGAAGTTTCTTCCGGCCTCTGCCAGTATTCGAGAAAAACATTCGGGCCTCTTACTATGATTTCCCCTTCCGCCGGCCCGGAGAGGGTTCCGCCCTCTTCGTCTATGAGGGCGACCTCGACTCCGGGCAATGGGGCCCCGACCTTGCCCGGCGTTCGTTTGCCGACGAGCGGGTTAGACAGCGCCATGCCTATCTCGGTCATCCCGTACCTTTCGAGGAGGACGTGGCCGGTTATCTCCTCCCATTTGAGGAGCGTCCCGACGGGAAGGGCCGCCGAGCCCGACACCATGAGCCTCATCCTTCTGGCGGCTTCGGACATCTCCTTCCTTTCCCCAGGCGGCGCTTCGTTCCATGCGCGTATGAGCCTCGTGTATATCGTCGGCACGGCCATGAACAACGTGTAACTGTTCCTCATGAATTTCTCCCATACGCGGACTGCATCGAATTTCGTGAGAAGCTCGCACTTCGCCCCGGACCATAGGGCGGAGAGAAGGACGTTCAGTATCCCGTGGAGGTGGTGAAGCGGTAGAGGGTTGAGTATGGAGTCGTCCTTCGTCCAGCCCCACGCACAGGCGAGGGACGCGATCTGGTGCCTTATATTCGCGTGCGTCGTGACGACTCCCTTGGGCCTGCTCGTCGTCCCGCTCGTGTATATGATCATCGCGCGGCGTCTTTCGTCCAGTTCCGGAAGGGGTGCCGCATCGCCCTGGATAACATTCCCGGAAAGGAAGAAGCCCGCACCCGTCGCCGCGGAAATCCCTTCGAGCCTGTCGGCGAATTCCTCGCCGGCGATTACGAACCCGGCCCCGCTGTCCTTTATCACGTATTCGAGCTCGGGGTCGGGATGAGAGACGCAGAGGGGTACGGCAATGCCCCCGGCCCTCCATATGCCGAGGAGGATCGCGGGATAATCGAACCCCGGCCTTACGATAAAGGCGACTCGTTTTTCGCCGAGGTCGTCTGCGCCCCCGGCTTCGAGTAGGCGCGACGCCACCGCCGCCGAAGCCGAAAGCAGCCTTCCGTACGTATACTCGCCGTCCGCGTCGACGATGGCAGTCCGCTCTTCATTCTGTGCGAGATTCTCTATAAGCCTTATTCCGCTCAACGGCGATTCTCCCTTAGATACATTTGTCTTTCCCGGGTAATTATAATTTCCCGGGGATATTTGGTAAAATTAAGAATCCTTTTAAGGGGTGGCAGGGGATTCACGTGGAAAACGAGAAGAGAGGAAAGGTCCTTGAAATAACCGAGCTCGGAGACCCCGTGCTTTGGGAAAGGGCGCAGGAGGTCGAGGACGTTACCGACCCCGCCGTGCAGGCTCTCATAGACGACCTCATCGAAACGGCGTATCACGCGAACGGCGTCGGCATCGCCGCGCCGCAGGTCGGAAACAGGGAGAGGGCATTCATAATATCGTCCCATCCCAACGCGAGGTATCCCGACGCGCCCGGGCTCGAGCCGACGGCGATAATAAACCCCGAGATCGTCTCGAAGTCCGAAGAGACGGTCAAGGGCTGGGAGGGCTGCCTCAGCATCCCGGGGATAAGGGGGCTCGTCCCGCGCGCGAAGACCGTACGCGCCAGGTATACGACGCGGGACGGAAAAAACGAGGAGAAGGAATTCAGCGACTTTGTCGCCAGGGTGTTCCAGCACGAGCTCGACCACCTGGACGGAGTACTTTTCCTCGACCGTGTCGAATCGACCCGGGACATCGTCACTGAAAAGGAATACGCGAAACTGCTGGAATCGATGGAAGGCGAAAATCGATGAAACTCATTAACGCATTCATTCTGGCTGTGCTGTGCTCGCTTCCCGCCGCTTCCCTTCACGCCCGGGATAAAGCCGAGACGGTATTCCAGACATCGACTCTGAGCGCTCTCATGGAAGGGGTGTACGAGGGGAACACGACATTCGCCGAGCTGAAAAGTCAGGGCGACTTCGGGCTCGGCACGCTGAACGGCCTCGACGGCGAGATGGTAGGATTCGGGGGCGTCTTCTACCAGGTTACTTCGGATGGCAAGGCCCACGAAGTACCGGACGACGCCGTCACTCCTTTCGCCGTCGTCACGTTCTTCGAGGCCGACAAAACGGTATCGATAGACGGGCCGCTCGAATGCGAGGACCTCGAAAAATATATCCTGGAGCTGCTGCCCTCGGACAATATCTTCTACGCGATAAAAATCGACGGCAGGTTCGAATCCATAAAGACGAGGAGCGTACCGAGGCAGTTGGAGCCGTTCCCTCCCCTGGCCGAGGTCGTGAAAAAGGAGTCCGTGTTCGAGCTCGAAAATGCCGAGGGAACTATAGCGGGCTACTGGTTCCCCGAATACCTGTCGGGGGTAAACGCAGCCGGGTTCCATTTCCATTTTCTCACGGCCGACAGGAAGACGGGCGGGCACGTCCTCGACTGCAGGGCGGGGAAGATTAAAATCGAAATCGATTACAACGACGACCTTCAGATATCGCTCCCGAAGACGGAGAATTTTCTGGACGCGGATATCCCGGGCGCGCCGAAGCAGCAGTAATTCATAAACTCGTATAAGCGAGGTGGAGAATGAAAACGTATAAAGAATCCGTAACATCCGGCGGTCGCTTCGGTCGCCTGGTATTGAAGGCGTTGGCGGTTTTGCTGCTGGTCCACGGTTTTAGCGTCGGGCTGCACGCCGCCGAAATGCCCGCGGGCAAGTGGGTCGATCTCACGCACGACTTCTCGTCAGAAACCATATACTGGCCGACGGGAGAGGGGTTCAAGCTCGAAACCGTATTCGAAGGAATGACGGATAAGGGTTATTTCTACGAAGCCAAGAAATACCGCGCAGAGGAGCACGGCGGCACACACATCGATGCCTCGGTCCATTTCGCCGAGGGCAAGGAGACGGTGGACGAGATACCGCTCGACAGGCTCACGGGGCCTGCCGTGGTAATCGACGTGTCGGAGCGGGCAATGAAAAATCCCGACTATCTCGTGAGCGTCGAGGACATTACAGGCTGGGAAAAGGTTAACGGAGTCATACCGGGGGGAACTATCGTTCTTCTCAATACCGGGTACGGCAGGTACTGGCCGGACAGGGCGAAGTACATGGGTACGGACGAGAAGGGCCCGGAGGCGGTAAAGGACCTCCACTTTCCCGGCCTAGGCCCCGAGGCGGCGAAGTGGCTCGTCGATAACCGGAAGGTAAAGGCCGTGGGCATAGACACGGCGAGCATCGATTACGGGCAATCGAAGCTCTTCGAGACGCACCGTATACTATCGAAGAATAGCGTGCCGGGTTTCGAGAACGTGGCGAACCTCGACGAGCTGCCCGCGAAAGGCGCGCTCGTCTTCGCGCTGCCCATGAAGATAAAGGGCGGCAGCGGCGGCCCTCTCCGCATAATCGCCCTCGTGCCCGAGAGCCGGTAAAAGGAGATATACCTACATATGAGCAGCCCGAAAAAGACAAGAAAGGAGGCCCTCGCCGAGGGCAGACAAAGGGACATATCGGAAGCCGCGAAGGAGTCCGGCCTCATGATACCCGTCTTCATAACCTCGGGGGTCTGGGACAACTGGATAGTCCCTGACGAGGACAGCATGAAGAAAGGCGAGGACCAGAAGATAAGGCTGAAGGGTCTCCTCGACAAGCTGCTCTATTTTATAAGGGTTCACAGGCAGACGAGCAAGTCGAACATCATCTACTTCCCCATTCCTTTCAATAAGGACGGCGAGGAAAAGAGCATACAGCTAATGTCGCTCCTCGGCCCCGTAGAGAGCTCGGACAAGAGGCCCTGCATAACCATCATGATGCCCGAAGAGTACGAAGCCGAAGGGCAGGCGATGTAGCCCCGGAGCCCCCTGATTCCGCGGGCGTCCGTTCCCGGTGCCGCCCCCTCTCCCCGGAAACGGGTACGGGAAATAATGTATAATAGTTAGAAGGCTGTCCGCGATGCAGGAAAGGGAGATATACCTCGATAATAACGCCACGACGAAGCCCCTTCCGGAGGTCAGGGACGAGGTATGCAGGATGCTCGGAGACGAATTCGGAAACCCTTCGAGCGCCCACGGGACAGGCGAAAGGGCGCGGGCCCACCTCGCCGCCGCCCGGGGCAGGGTCGCCAGCCTCATAGGCTCCCCGCCTTCGAACGTGACGTTCCTCAGCTCGGGGACGGAATCGAACAACATGGCGTTTTATTCCTGCACCCGGAACAAGGGGAAAAAGTGCAGGGTCGTAACCACGACGGTCGAGCACTCGTCGATACGAAAGATGTGCAGTTACCTCTGCATAAACGGCGTCGAGATAAGGTTCGTAAAGGTCGATGGTAAAGGCATAGTGGACCTCGCCTCACTCGAAAAGAACATAAACGACGACACCACGCTCGTTTCCGTCCAGTGGGCCAGCAACGAAACGGGCGTCATACAGCCCGTCGAGGAAATCGGCGAGATGTGCCGGAGGTATGGAGTCCCCTTCCATACGGACGCGGCGCAGGCTGTCGGCAAGATAGACATGGCCGTAAATGACATGCCCGTAGACTTCCTCTCGTTCACGGGGCACAAGTTCCACGGACCCCAGGGTGCGGCCGCAATATACTCGCGCGACAGGTTCATGCTGGCGCCGATATTCTTCGGAGGCTTCCAGGAGGAGGGCTTTCGGCCCGGAACGGAAAACCTCCCCGGCATAGCGGGGTTCGGGAAGGCCGCCGAGATAAGAAAGGCGAACCTCGAACGGGACATCGCGCATATGAGCGAGCTCAGGGACGGGTTCGAGGCCCGCATACTCGACTTCATCCCGGGCACCAGGGTCAACGGCGATACGCGCAGCCGCATATCCAACACCACCAACATACTTTTTAAGGGAATCGACGGCAGGAGGCTCGTTGCAGAGCTCGACGCTGCGGGGGTCAGGTGCTCCCAAAGCTCGGCCTGTACGAACTTCGAAGTCGCACCGTCCCACATCCTCTCTGCGATGGGGCTCACCGAAGAAGAGGCCTATTCGAGCGTGAGATTCAGCTTTTCGGTTGAAAACACCTTTGAGGAGGCCAGTAAAGCGGTGGAAATAATAAGGGAATCCTGCGGGAGACTAAGCCCCTGAGACGCCGCCCCGGGGCAGGCGTCGTGTTCACCTCCCCGCTCCGCCCGCACAACTTCACCACTCCCCCGAAAACGCCGCGCACGCCGAAAACCGCGAATGGGAAATGCGAAAAAGAACTTTCTCATATCGGGCCTTCCCGGGATCGGGAAAACGACGCTCGTCAAGAAACTCGCCGTGAGGCTGTCGCCGTATAACCCCCAGGGGTTTTACACGGAGGAGATTCTCCAGGACGGGGAGAGGAAGGGATTCCATCTCCGGAGCCTCGGCGGTGAGGGCATAATCCTCGCCCACGTGATTAACGACAGTCCGCACAAAATCGGAAGGTACAGGGTTGACGTGGACGCCTTCGAGGACTTTCTCGACGCGCTTCACATAACGGCCTCGCCCGAAAGCCCGGTCATAGTAGACGAGATAGGAAAGATGGAATGCCTGTCTCCGAAATTCGTGAAAAAGGTCCAGGAGATACTCGACGGTGTGAATCCGGTTATAGCGACGATAGCCCACACCGACGGGGGAATCAAGGGGAAGGTGAAGGCCCGGGAAGACTCTGAGCTCTTCAAGATGAATCTCATTAACAGGAATGTGCTCGAAGGCGAGGTACTCGATGCCTTGAGGAGACTCCCCCGGTTCAGGGATCTCTGACCGGCCGTCCGAATCGAAATCCGCTTGTTCGCGCCGCCTCCGGTCGTTATACTTGGACCGGTGAAACTGGACAAGCTCAGAAAAGATGCGATTTCGATATTCGAGGCCGGCGTCAAGGCCGCCGATCCTGTGACCGCCGTTCTTAACCACCTCGGCCGGACGGGCGACGTGCTCGACGTCGCCGGGACGAAGTACGACCTCTCTTCGTTCGACGACGTATACGCCATAGGCATGGGCAAGGCCGCGGCCTCGATGGCGTCGGCCGTCGAGGACGTGCTCGGCGGGAGGCTCTCGCGGGGCATAGTCAACGTGAAGTACGGTCACGTTGCGCCCCTCCGCAAAGTCCGGATCAACGAGGCCGGGCATCCTCTCCCGGACGACGCGGGGCTAAGCGGAACGAGGGAGATCGTCGATCTTCTGAGGGGCGCCGGGGAGCGCGACCTCGTCCTGTGCCTTATATCCGGAGGCGGCTCGGCGCTGCTGCCGATGCCCGCCGAGGGGATCACGCTCGCCGACAAGCAGGGGCTAACCAGGGCCCTTCTCGAATGCGGGGCGACGATCCACGAGATAAACGCCCTCAGAAAACACGTCTCCGCCGTAAAGGGCGGCCGGCTCGCGCGGCTCGCATATCCGTCCACGCTCGTCTCGCTGATACTCTCGGACGTTATAGGGGACGACCTCGACACGATAGCCTCGGGGCCGACGGTCCCCGACAGCGTTACGTTCGAGGGATGCGGAGAGGTCATAGATAAGTACGGCCTCCGTGGGAAGATTCCCGCCCCCGTCGAAGCATACATAGACAGGGGAATAAGGGGCGAGGCGGAGGAGACCCCGAAGCCGGGCGACCCGGCGTTCCTCAAAACCCGGAACGTAATCGTAGGGAGCAACATTCTGTCCGCATCGGCGGCGAAGGAGAAGGCGGCCGAGCTCGGGTACGAGAGCCTTCTTTTGTCGACGTACATACACGGCGAGACGGAGGAGGTCGCGAAGGTTCACGGCGCCATAGCGAGAGAGATCCTGCGCTCGGGGAATCCGCTCGGGCCGCCCGCCTGCATAGTGTCCGGCGGAGAGACGACCGTCACCATAGACGGGCCGGGATTCGGAGGGAGGAACCAGGAATTCGCACTCGCGGCCGCGATAGAGATAGACGGGCTCGATAACGTGGTCATTCTCAGCGGAGGGACGGACGGCACCGACGGCCCCACGGACGCCGCCGGCGCAGTAGCGGACGGGAGCACGGTAAAGAGGGCGGAGGCGCTCGGGCTCGACCCGGGGGCCAGCCTTGTGAAGAATGATTCGTACAATTTCTTCTCGCCGCTCGGGGACCTCATCATAACCGGGCCCACCAATACTAACGTGATGGACCTCAGGCTCATCCTGGTCGGGTGATTACGCAGGACTCACGGTTATAGAGATAAGTACTGATAAGCTTCGGGCGTTACACCGAAATTGCACAAATTACTGTAAACGG
>JADLGH010000081.1 GCA_020849425.1 Candidatus Dadabacteria bacterium | reverse complement strand
TGGTATATTAATGGCTAACGGCGGCGAAAACGATACACTTGAGGAGCTCCACGAGCTGCTGGCTAACATATTCCTGATTTCTGTTATTATTCACGTAGCCGGCATCGTCTTTCACCATCTTAAGAAAAGAGATTCTTTATGGTCGAGCATGCTGGACGGCAAAAAGAAGACAGGTTCGGGCGCCCCCGGTATCGCCGGCACGAGGCCGGTTGCGGGGCTGCTTCTCATGGTTCTTTTTGTATCGTGGCTCGGGTATTTGGCTGCTAACTACGACAGCAGCACTCGGACCTTGAATATACTGGGAACCGAGCTAAGACTCGGAGAAGCGGAACATGGAGCAGAAGGCGGTTATGGAGAACACGGCGAAGAGCACGATGACGACTGAATTTGCATAAAATGACCAAAAAAGAACGACTTGTAATATCCGCTATTTTGGTCCTTATAGCCGTTCTGACTTTTATAGATATCTTCAATGACTATCTGGAGGGGGTAGCATTCTGGCATATCTCGGTTGAAACCATAATAGGGTTAGTGGCGCTGGCAGGGGTTTACTATCTGATAAAAAGCCATTTTACCATGCAGCGTACGCTTGAGAAGGAGAAACGATTCTCGAACGAGCTTAATATCGAAGCTCAAAAATGGAAGCGCGTATCGAAGGCTTATGTGGACGGATTGAGTGTTGAAATTAACAAGCAGCTGGACAAATGGGAGCTTACCAACGCCGAGAAACGGGTCGCATTCCTGCTGTTAAAAGGGCTCAGCATAAAGGAAATAGCAGATTTGAGAAAAACAAGTGAAAAAACCGTCCGCACACAGGCGAATTCTGTTTATTTCAAGTCCGGGCTCCCGGGCCGTTCCTCGTTATCAGCCTTTTTCCTTGAAGACTTACTGCCTCCAAAACTATAATTACTCCCACTATTAATGCTTAGTTTTGCTACTTCACACTCCATACAAATTTTCTCTGTAATCGTGCAATTTTAATTTTCTGCCGACTCAGTAGCACTAAGATGCGGAGTTTAAATGGATCAAGAAACTGACAAATCCACTGACACGGTCAATTTGCAGTCGGGAGAATAAGACGTAAGTCACTGATATTACTGGTGGAGATGAAGGGAATCGAACCCTCGACCTCCGCGTTGCGAACGCGGCGCTCTCCCAGGCTGAGCTACATCCCCACTCGGGAAACGGAACGCATCAACAACTTCTGCGCCCCGGTGCCGCACGTAAACCCGCACGGCTGGCAAATTATATAACATACAAATCGAACGGCTTCAATCGTACTCGTAATTACCTCGACGCCTTCACCGCCCTGTTAGACGCCCAGCGCTCGAGCTTGGATATCTCCTCCCGCATAGTCGTAGATAGAGGCACTATGGACGAGGCCGCTATGATGAGCTCCCTGTCCGTGAGCTCCTTCTCGCGCGAGAACGACTCGAACAGCGCCGATATGACGGCCTGCTCTATCTCGGCCCCGCTCAGCCCCTCCGTATTTTTAGCGAGCGAATCGAGGTCGAAGTCGGCCGGGTTCTTGCCGCGGTTAAGGAGATGTATCCTGAATATCTCCCTCCGCTCCTTCTGGTTCGGGAGCGTGACGAAGAAGATTTCATCGAACCTCCCTTTTCTCAGGATTTCCGGCGGAAGAAGGTCTATCTGGTTCGCCGTCGCCGTGACGAACACGGGATACTTCTTTTCCTGCATCCACGTGAGAAAATATCCGAATATCCTCGACGTCGGGCTGTCGCCCGACTTCTCGCCGCTCCTCGTTATCCCCGCCTCGATCTCGTCTATCCACAAAACGCACGGCGCCGTCGCCTCTACCGTTTTTATCGCCTTCCTGAATGCCTCTTCCGGGCTACCCTGCGATTCGCTGTAAACCTGGTTAAGATCCAGGCGCAGGAGCGGCAGGTTCCACGACGTCGCTATAGCCTTCGCGCAGAGGCTCTTCCCGCACCCGCTTATCCCCATGAGGAGGACCCCCTTCGGGACGTCGAGGCCGAACTCCTTCGCCTCGCTCGAAAATGCGAGCCTCCTCACGTCGAGCCACTCTTTTATGTTTTCGAGTCCGCCCACCTCGTCTATATCGACGCGGCTCCTGACGAAATCGAGCGTGCCGGTCTTCCGTACGAGCTGCGCCTTCTCTTCGAGAAGCGCATCGACCGCTTCGTCCCCTAGCCCGTCCCTTCCGACGAGCGTACGTCTTAAGGCGAGCTCCATTTCGAGCGCGCCCAAACCCTGGAGCGCGTTTATGGAAGCCTCCCTGAACGTCGGGCTCATCGAATTCCGGAGCGCCTCGCCCGCATGCGATTTAATAATGTAGTCGAAGATCTTCCCCGTCTCGGCCCTGTCCGGAAGGTCTATGTCTATGACGGCCATTTCCTTTTCGAGCTCGGGGGGGATATCGACGCTGCTTGCGAGGATAAAAAGCGTCTTCGGAGTTTTTCTGAGCTTCTGGTACGCGTCCTTCAGCTTCCGGACCACACGCGGATCGCCGAGGTAAAAGCCGATGTCCTTGAAGAAGTAAAACCCCTTTCCCGGCTCTTCAAGGACCTTGTCCAGCGCTTCCAAAAGTCCCTTCGATTCGCCGGAAGGACCCGCGCCGTCCTCGAGCCCGTCCGTGCAAGACCAGACGGAGAACCTCGGGGAGTCGGGATATAAACCCTTTCCGATGGACCTTATCGTGTTCTCTACCCGTTCCTCTTCCCACGAGACGAGATAGATAATCGGGTACCCCGCCTTCACGAAGGTTTCGATTGTTTTTGTGGGGAAGGCCATATCTGTCTAAGTATATAGCAGACCGCGCGGTAAACACCCGGCGAATTATAAAACCGGGACGCTTCGTTCTACATACCCTGAGACACGACCTTCTTCGGGTGCTCTTTCCGCCAGCGGAGCTTGTTAAGCGCGTTTATGTACGCCTTGACGCTCGCGACGACTATGTCGGTGTTCGAGCCCTGCCCCTGCGTTATTATGCCCTCGTCGGCGACCCTCACAGTGACCTCGCCCTGCGCGTCGATTCCCTCGGTAATGGAGGCGACGACGTAGGTTTCGAGGACGGGCGAAAGCCCCGTCGCCTTGGACACCGCCTGGTAGGCCGCGTCTACGGGGCCGTCCCCGCTTTCTGAAACGGTCACTTCGTTCCCGTCGATGAGGAGCTTTACGGTGGCCACGGGGTGCATGTCCGAGCCGCCCGAGTAATTGGCGGATATGAGCTTGTAAAAATCCGAGGACCTTACGAACTCCTCGCTGATGAGGGCCTCGATGTCCTCGTCGAAGACGTACTTCTTCTTGTCGGCGAGGTCCTTGAACTTCTTAAACGCCTGCTCGAAGGCATCCCCTTCGAGGAAGTATCCGTACTCCTCCAGGCGGTCCTTGAACGCATGTCGGCCGGAATGCTTTCCGAGTATCAGCTTGTTCGATGGGATGCCGACTTCCTCGGGGTCCATGATTTCGTATGTGATTCTTTCCTTGAGCACGCCGTCCTGGTGTATCCCGGCCTCGTGGGCGAACGCGTTCGCGCCCACTATCGCCTTGTTCGGCTGTACGCTCACGCCCGTCACCTGCGTAACGAGCCTGCTCGTCGGGTATATGTGCTCGGTGTTTATCCTCGTCGCGTAGGGATTGCGGTCGTTACGCACCTTGAGCCCCATGACTATTTCTTCGAGCGATGCGTTGCCCGCCCTCTCTCCGAGGCCGTTTATCGTGCACTCCACCTGCCTCGCCCCTTCTTTTATGGCGGCGATGGAGTTGGCGACGGCGAGTCCGAGGTCGTTGTGGCAATGTACGCTCAGGACAGCGTTGTCGAGTCCCGACACCCTTTCCCTGAGCGTCCTTATTATATGGGTGAACTCCTCGGGGACCGTATAGCCCACGGTATCGGGGATGTTTATGATCTTCGCCCCGGACCTCACGGCGACGTCCACGGCCTTACACAGATAGTCGAGGTCGGTTCTCGTCGCGTCCTCGCACGAAAACTCGACGTTCTCTGTGTAGTGAGTCGCGTGCTTCACGGCGGCGCTTATGATTTCGAGCACCTCGTCGCGCGACTTCCTCAGCTTATGCTTCAAATGAATGTCCGAGGTGGCGATGAAGGTATGAATCCTCGGATACTCCGCCCCCTTGACGGCCTCCCAGCCCCTGTCGATGTCGTTGAAGTTCGCCCGGCAAAGGCCGGCTATCTCGCAGCCGCGTATCTTTTCGGCGATGATCTTGACCGACTGGAAATCCCCCTCGGACGAAATGGGGAACCCCGCTTCGATTATGTCGACGCCGAGCTTTTCGAGCTGATGCGCCACCCTGAGCTTTTCTTCCGCGGTCATGCCGCAGCCCGGGGCCTGTTCACCGTCTCTTAAAGTTGTGTCGAATATTCTAACGACGTTGTCGCTTCCCATTTCTTAAACCTCCTCGATTTAAGATAGTCTAAGCATCCGGGAGAGTTCTGTCAACGTTGCAGGGGGTTAGAGAACCCCCGCCTCTCCGGCGGAAAGTCAGAGCCCCGTCGGCAGATCGATGAAGACCGTCTCTACGCCGAACTGCCCCGAGACGATCTTCGAAAGGGCCTTTAAGCCTATGGTTTCGGTCGCGTGGTGGCCTGCGAATATGACGTTCATCCCGGCGTCCTTCGCGGTGTAGTAGGCTTCGACAGCGTCGCCGGTGATGTATAAATCGACGCCTGCGTCCATGGCCTCGTAGAATCCGCCGTAGCCCCCGCCGCCGCTGCACACGGCTATCGTCTTCACCTGCTCCGGCCCGAAGGCGAGCGTCCTGCACTCGGCCCCGAGGCCCTCCGTGAGCCTCGCTTCTATCTCGGCGGCCGTACGGGGGTTTTTAAGCCGGCCCGTCCACCCCACGTTCTTCCCGCGGAAAGGCAGGAACTCGTCCTCGACCTTCGCCCCGAGGAGCTTTAAAATCTGGGCGTTATGGCCGACTTCCTCGTGCCTGTCCAGGGGCAGGTGACTGCAGTAAAGGGATATGCCGTTTTCGAGGAGGATTCCGACCCTGTCCAGCATCCATCCGGCGAGAGACGGATTACGGTTTGTCCAGAAGAGGCCGTGATGGACGACGATCAAGTCCGCCTTCTCTTCGGAGGACCGCTCGAAGGTTTCGATCCCGGCGTCTACGGCGAAGGCCACCCTTTCGACCTTCTCCTTCCCCTCCACCTGGAGGCCGTTCCACGAGGTGTCGTCGATGTCGCCGGTCCTGAGATAGTCGTCCAGGAACCGGGTGATTTCTTTAATATCGGGCATAGGTGAAATGATACTCGCTTAACGCCCGATTCCAAGCTGTGGGCCGCTCAGGCGGACTTGCCTTTCACCATGCGGTATATGAGCAGGAGCACTATGGAGCCTGCAACGGCGAATATGAAGCTCCTCAGATTAAACCCCTGCTCGATCTCGGCGAATCCCAGAAGACTCGCGATAAAGCCGCCAATGAACGCCCCGACTATGCCTATGATAATGGTCCAGATGAAGCCGCCCGGGTCCCTGCCGGGCATAAGGAGCTTTGCGACGGCGCCCGCTACGAGGCCGAATATAATCCAGGATAGTATCCCCATACCTTTAACCTCCTTTAGAGCGTTTAAATAGATATTACAATTTTTCATTGCAAGGTCAAAGCACTTTCGCCCCTCGCTCATCGGTCCCGCTACTGGCGGAGATTCTCCCGGCGACGCGCCACAGATACAGCGGAACGAGCACTTTACCGGTCAAGAAGAAACCGGGCGTTAATCCAAATACAAACGGCCCCCTATCTGTATACACACGCATTGACATCCGGGCCGAGTTTTTGTTAATATATAAATCAGGCAGGCAATAAGTAGTTAATTTAGCAATCACCCGGAGCAAGCCGGCAAGAAGTACCTGCAGTTTCGTAGAAGTCTTACATAAATCCGTAGAGGTCTTACATAAATCCAAGGAGGTGGAACGAGGATGAAATCCTTCCGCGATTTTCACTTTTCTTTGTCGGTTATTTTAACTGGACTCCTGATTTTTATATCCCTCGGCATGCAGGCCTTTGCCGACACATTCACGGTTACAAGCACGTTTGACAGCGGCGTGCAGCCCGGCACATTGAGGAACGCCATACTGGCCGCGAACGCTATGCCCGGGGACGACGAAATAGTTTTCGACCTCCCGTCCCTGCCGGCCACGATAACTTTGCTGGAAGGCGAGCTGCCTATAACCGGCTCGGTGACCGTAACCGGCCCGGGTTCCGGCCAGCTTACGATCGACGCCGATGACCAGTCAAGAATTTTCAACATAGACGACGGCGAGCCCGCCATGAACGCGGACGTCGTAATCACCGGCCTCAGGCTCATAAACGGCATGACCCAGACCCAGGACGACGACGGGGGCGCCATATACAACGTGGAAAACCTGGAGATCGGAAGCTGCGCTCTCGAAGATAATACAACTGTAGTTACATTCCTCGGCGGCGGGGCGATCTTTAACGGCGATACCGGGCTTTTGAGCATATCCGACAGCTCGTTTCTGAGAAACGTATCTCCCTCTGTCGAGGGCGGAGGGGCGATATACAACCTCGGCGCCATTTCGAACATTACGGGGTCTGCGTTCGAAAGCAACAGCGCCACATTGGGCGGTGGGGCGATACTGAACGAAGAAGACGGCGTAATAAGCGATATTACAGGGAGCAGCTTCATAGAGAACAGCGTGGGCGCTTCCGCCTCCGGCTGCGCTATACTGAACGACGGCGCCATAACCGGCATAACCGGGAGCCTTTTCGACAGGAACGCGTGCGGCGAGATTTCGGCATTTGGGGGCGTAATCGCCAACAGAAGCACCGGCAGCCTGATAGGGACAATATCAGGAACGACGTTCAGCAATTCGAACCCGGATTATCCGGGTGACGCTGCCTTCACCAATCTTCAGGGAGGCGCGATCATAAACCAGGGGACGATCGAGACGATCACCACGAGCGCCTTCGTGGCCAACCGGGCGCTGAGCGGCGCAGGTATTCAGAACACCGGCCCGGGGGTTATTCAGACAATCTCGCACACCACGTTCTCCGGCAACATAGCGCAGGGACACGACGGCGCGATTTTCGAGGAGGGGGGCGGTATAGAGAATCTCGGGACGATTGAGAATATCACGAACTCCACGTTCAGCGGGAATTATGCGAACGACTCGGGCGGTGCGATCTCGAACGTGGGCTCGACAAGTGTCGTCAACATATCCTTCACCACCATAGCGGATAACGAAGCGGGCAGCGAGGGGGGCGGTATTTCACAGGACCTCGGTCCCACGACCAACGTCCGTAATTCCATCGTCGCCATGAACGGGCCCGAGAACTGCGCAAGTCTCGACGCCTCCACCGTAACCGACGTCGAAGGCAACTATTCCGACGACGATTCGTGCGGGTTCTCCGGGGACAGCTCGCTCATAGAGCTCGGCCCTCTCTCTAATAACGGCGGGCCTACCACGACCATGGCGCTTCTGGCCGGAGCACCGCTAGAGGGAGCGACAGAGGACTGCGACGCCCTCGACAGCACAGGCACCCCCACGGGCACGCCCATAGGCATAGACCAGAGGTTCTTCCCGCGCCCCTTCGGCCCCGCGTGCGATTCCGGCGCGTTCGAGGCGGGCCCGGCAACCGTGAACATAACCAAGCTGACAGTACCCACGGGACAAACTACGGAATACACGTTTACCTCGACGGGCTTCGAAGGACTCGACTGCGGCATTACGCCCGGGTTCACGCTCGGCGACAGGCAGACGGCAAGCTGCGTCGTGGACGAAGGCGATTATACGGTTACGGAGGACATACCGGACGATCAGGCCCTTAACATATTCTGTACCGCGCTCCCCGAGACATCCTCGATAAACAGCCTTACGGGCGAGTTGACGTTCAGCATCGACGAGCAAAATACGCCCGTCGCCTGCTTCTACATAAACGCCTTCGCCGGCACGCTGGTGAACGCCTCCACCGAGCCCCCGGGCGCTAACTGTGAAAACGGCGGCGTGAAGATAGAATCCGGAAGGGATACGAATCAGAACGGCGTCCTCGACCCCGACGAAGTCGAGGAAACGTTCTACGCCTGTAACGGCGAGGATGGTCTGCCCGGACCGCCGGGGTCTCCGGGACCGCCCGGACCTCCGGGGGAGCCCGGCGAGCCGGGAGAACCGGGGCCTCCGGGTGAGCCGGGGGAGCCAGGGCCTCCGGGACCTCCGGGGCCGCCCGGAACCCTCCTCAATATAAGCGAGGAGCCTCCGGGACCCAACTGCGAGTTCGGGGGAACGAAGATAGAATTCGGTCCGGACCTCGACGGGAACGGAGTGCTCGATCCCGGCGAAGTGGAGGGGACGGATTACGTCTGTAACGGCGCTCCGGGGCCGGAAGGGCCGAGCGGGCCTAAAGGCTCGGGCGGGTGCGCTGTCGCCGGAGAGGGCGGCGGCGGAGCCGCGGCCCTTGGAGGACTCCTTCTCTACGCGCTCCTGCCGGCCTTTATACTGGCAAGGAAGAAATACAGGAGAATCTGAACGTAAAGGACCCGGCCCCGTATAAAATCTGCGGGGCCGGGCATTCGGTCAAATTCGGCAAGTACCGCTATTCGGCTTTATCGGGAGAGGCTTTCCTGTAGAATCTCTTCGCCAGGATCATAGCGGGGATTATAAAATAAAGCAGGTAAGAGAACGCCGTTCCGGTGGTGTCTCCCGAAGAAAGCGTGCAGCCGCCTCCGCCGTTTCCGCCCGTATCGCCGCCCACGGTCGGGTCCTTGTAATCGTGGATCCCGTCGCCGTCCGAATCGACGGGGTTCTTCGGGTCGGGTCCCGCCTCTTCGGCATCGGGCACGCCGTCGCCGTCAGCGTCCGTATCGAGCGAATCCTTCACGCCGTCACCGTCCGTGTCTTCGCTCCCCTCGACTGAATCCGGGATCCCGTCCCCGTCGCTGTCCCCGTCCGATATCGCTATGGCGAAAGGCTCTCCCGAAAGGCCGCTCACGGTCGCCGTTACCGCGTTGGTCGAGGTGTCTATGACTGAAAGCGAGGGGCCCTCGCCGCCGACGTACGCGCTGCCGCCGTCCGGTGTGAGCGCGATTATAGACGGCTCGCCGACGACCGTTCCCGATACCGTGGAAACGGTGCACTCGGGTCCGCACGATCCTACCTCGAACACCGATACGGACTGGCCGTTCATATTCGTGACGTAAACCGCCTTGCCGTCAGGCGTCACGGCAAGGCCCTCCGGACTGTCGCCGACCTCGGCGATCTGCACTATGGTGTTTTGCATGGATATGTCCATGCCGATCACCTGGTTCTCTTCGAATATCGATATGAAAAGGGTCTTGCCGTCCGGGCTCGCGGCCAGATCGATCGCGTCGCACGCCCCGCCGTGTCCGCACGTAACCGGGATGTTCTCCTTAAGCGTATTATTCGACGTATCTATAACCGCAACCCCTGCGTTCGTCGCAACGTAAACGTAAACGGGGCCCGCGCTCGAGGTCGGCGTCACCGTGATGGACGGGGTCGACGAGCAGTTATTCGTACCATCGCTGTCGCACCCTATGTCGATGCTCGAAACCGCGCTCGTGCCGAGGTCCACCACCGTAACGCTGTTCGCCCCGGCGTTCGCTATGTACAGCGCGCCGCCGTCCGGGGTTACGACGAGGCCGAAGGGGCTCACGTCGGGGAGGTGTATCATCGAGTACGACGGGTTATCGTCCGGCGAATCTATAACATGAACGGTCTTATTGAGATCGACCGCGTACACCGCGCCGCTGCCGGGATCTACCGCTATGCCCATAAGGCTCGACGCTATGGTGGGATCGAGACTGCCTTTGACCTCGTTGGTCGAGGTATCGACGACGGTTATGGTGTTTCCGAGGTCGGTTATGTATGCAAGCGGGGCCTGCGCCCGGGAAGGTGCGGCAAGAATAAGCAGGGCCGCAGCGAATGCGAAAAACGGGAGCGCAAAACGGCCTCCGCTTTCCGCGGTGTTTTTCAAGAGCATTGGCGTTTCCTCCATGTTCCGAATTCAGGATTTCAAATCTACATTCGAATTCCTTTCACAGCCGAATTCCTTTCACAGCGGCCGGTGCGTCATTCGGAAACGCTTCCGGTCCGGCAAGGATTCCACAAGGCGCCCCGGCACCGGCCCTGCATCATAATATACGACATCATGGAGGCAACCGGTTTAAATCCTTTTCCGCTCAGTTCAAAAGGTCCATCTTTATCATGCGGTTCCTGAGGATCTGCCTCGTCACGCCGAGCATCTCGGCCGCCTTCGTCTGGTTCCAGTCCGTTAGCTCGAGCGCCTTCTTTATTATCATCTCCTCGACGCTGTCGAGCGTCATTTTGTCGAGGTCGAGCTCGAAGAACATCTTGCGATCGTCGTTGTGAATCTTGACGCCCTTCCCCTGCTCGTCGAGCTGAACGTACTTGGGGTCGAGCACGTTACCCGAGCTGAGGAGAACCGCTCTTTCGATAGTGCTGCGAAGCTCCCTCACGTTACCCGGCCAGTGATAGCCCATGAACGCTTTTTCTATTTCTTCCGGCACGGTGTCGATCGTCTTGTTAAAATCCACGTTAAAGAAATCTATGAAATGCTTCGTGAGGAACGGGATGTCTTCTCTCCGCTCTCTCAATGTAGGCATCTCGAAATTGATGACGTTCAGCCTGTGGTAGAGGTCTTCCCTGAACTGATT
>JADLGH010000080.1 GCA_020849425.1 Candidatus Dadabacteria bacterium | reverse complement strand
TTCATAACCGAGCGGCTCCTGCACGGCGCCGTGGATACGCTCGTCAGGCACGGGGCCTCCGACGGCGACATCGAGATAATAAAGGTCCCCGGCGCCTACGAGCTCCTCTTCGCCGTGAAAAAAGCCGCCGAAAAGAACAAATACAACGCGATAATAGCTGTAGGGGCGATAATAAGGGGGCAGACGCCCCACTTCGACTATCTCTCCTCGACCGTGACGAGCCATATAGCGTCCATCAGCCTCGAAAAAGACGTGCCGGTAGCCTCGGGGATAATAACGGCCGAAACCCTCGAGCAGGCCATAGAACGGGCGGGCTCCAAGGCCGGGAACCGCGGCGCCGACGCGGCCGTTTCGGCGATAGAGATGGCGAACCTCACCAGGGCCTTATCCCGCAAAGGGCAGTAGCTTTATTTATGGGTACAAGGAGACGCTCAAGGGAGCTCGCGCTCCAGTTCCTCTATCAGTTCGACACCCTCTCGGAAGCCTCGGACGGCACGCCCGGCGCCAGTGGCAAAGGGGCTTCGCTCGACGAAGAGCTCGCGCTTTTCTGGGAAGGGCACGGCGACCGCGTTCACGGCGACATGAAGGATTTCGCCGGGACGCTCATTCGCGGGGCGTGCGGCAATCTCTCCCACATAGACGGCATAATCACCCGCTATTCCGAGAACTGGCGCCTCTCCCGCATGTCCAGGATAGACAGGAACATACTCCGCCTCGCCCTCTACGAGCTCGTTTACTTGAGCGGTATCCCGCCCGCGGTTACTATTAACGAGGCCGTCGAGCTCGGCAAGAGGTTCGGCACGGAAGAATCCGGCTCTTTTATAAACGGCATACTGGATAAAATCAGACTGGCGAAGGAAAACGGTGAGCTCATCAAATGATTAAAGAAGCCATAGCCAAGCTCGTCGAGCGTATAGACCTCGAAGAAGACGAAATGTCCGAAGTCATAGAGACCATGATGGAGGGCGAGGCAACGCCCGGCCAGATATCGGCGTTTCTCGTGGCCCTCAGGATGAAGGGCGAATCTGTCCCCGAAATCACGGGGGCGGCGAAGGTGCTCCTCGACAAGGCGACCCGCATATCTTCGGGGTACGACGTCGTGGTCGATCTCTGCGGCACGGGCGGAGACAGCCAGGGGACGTTCAACGTCTCCACGGTCGCCGCGCTCGTAGTCGCCGGCGCGGGGGTCCCCGTGGCGAAGCACGGGAACCGTTCCGTTTCGAGCTACGTCGGAAGCGCCGACGTTCTCGAAGCGCTGGGCGTCGATATAAGCCCCTCCCCCGAAATCGCGGAGAGGTGCCTTCGCGACGTCGGCATGGTGTTCCTCTTCGCGCCGCTCTACCACCCGGCCATGAAGAACATCTCCGTCCCGAGGAAAGAGATCGGCATCAGGACCATATTCAACATCATCGGCCCCATAGTAAACCCTGCGGGCGTAAAGCACCAGGTCATCGGCGTATATTCCGAGGTCCTCCTCGACCCGATGATAAAGGTCCTCCGTAATCTCGGTCACAAGGGCGCAATGATAGTCCACGGCTCGGATTCCATGGACGAGATAACGGTCACGGGCAAGACGGTCATCGCCGAGCTCAAGGACGGCATGGTAAAAAAATTCCAGTTTGATCCTTCCGAGATAGGGATTAAAAAGAGAAACATCGCCGAGCTCAAGGGCGGAAAGAGCCCCGAGGAAAACGCGGCGCTCCTCGTTTCTATTCTGAAAGGCGAGGAGAGGGAAGCCAGGAGAGACATAGTCCTTCTCAACGCGGCGGCCGCGATTTACGTCTCCGGCACGAGCCCCGACTTCGAAGACGCGCTCGGCCGCGCTGCCGAATCCATCGACTCGGGCAAGGCGTACGCCAAGCTCGAGGATCTCGTAAGGGCGACGCGTAACTGACATCATCCAGAGCGAGCTTTGAGTAAAATGTCCACCGGAACGATCCTCGATACCATAATCGAAAACACGCGCCTCGAAGTCGCCGAGGCCGGGAAGTCCCTTTCCCTCGAAAGCCTCTCCCGGCTTGCGCCGTCTTCTCCCGCCCCGCGCGATTTCGCCTCGGCCATAAGCCCCTCCCGCGGGCTCGGGATTATAGCCGAGATAAAACACGCCTCCCCCTCCAAGGGAATATTCAGGGAAGATTTCGACCCCGTCGCGATAGGAAAGGGATACGAAGCAGGCGGCGCTTCCGCGCTTTCCGTGCTGACCGACAGGAAGTTCTTCAGGGGGAGCCTCGACTATCTCGAAGCCGTCAAAAAGGAAGTCTCGATACCTCTGCTCAGGAAGGATTTCATTATCGATCCTTACCAGGTCTACGAGGCCAGGGTGCGCGGCGCGGATGCGATTCTCCTCATAGTCGCCGCCCTCGGGCAGGGCCTCCTCGTCGAGCTTCTCACGCTCGCGCGTTCGCTCGGTCTCGGCGTCCTCGTCGAGGTGCACGACGAAGCCGAGCTCGAAAGGGCACTCTCGGCCGGGAGCGACATCATAGGCATAAACAACCGCGATCTCCGGACGTTCGAAGTCGACCTCGGCGTTTCCGAAAGGCTGTCGCGCATGATACCCGCCGGCGTGACCATAGTGGCCGAAAGCGGCATATCTTCCGCAAACGACATCAAGCGGCTCCGCAGCCGGGGCGTCAACGTATTCCTCATAGGCGAGACGTTCATGAAAGCGCCCGTCCCGGGAAAAGAGCTCGGTAAGCTCATTCGGGAATCCATATAATTTCTCCCCGCGCACGATGCCGCGGCCCGGCCGCTCCCGCCATTTTTCTTCTTTTCGATATTCCTTTTTCCCGCCGTTTTGTATAACCCGAAATCCGTATATATTATTGCTTCATGACAGACGAAGCGCCCGTAAAGAAGAAAAGTCCTTTGATCGCCCTCGTGCTCTCGGGGTTCGTCCCGGGGCTCGGCCAGTTATACACCCGCCAGCCGCTAAAAGGAATAATTCTGCTGGTTCTCTATATAGGCATCACCGTTCTCGGCTTCGAGCCGTTCCAGACGGTTTTCCAGGCGGTTACGGCCCCCGAAACGGCGGTTCAGGACCAGGAAGCCTTCATTCTTTTTTTCGTCTACACCATGGCGACCCTCGTCCTTCTCCTCTACGCGATGTTCGACGCATTTTCGAGGGCGAACAAAATCAACTCCGGCGCGGCATAAAAAGATTCTCTTTTACGTCCCCGGCATCTTGACAATAGTCTGCTTAAGACATTATTATTTCGTATATTTTTCGGGCTGTTTCCTATAAAGGGTCAGGAGGAGGATCTCCTGTAATTCCCGTCCACTTAGAGCTCGCTGGAGACCTGATTGGCCTGTTTTAAATATGTATATTTTTTTATAGCCCTCGCAGCGATCGTGCATCTCGTTTCGTGCGCGGGCGGCGTTCCCGAATTCGATCCCTACAAAGAAGCCTCCCGGGCCCCGGGCGAGGCGTGGGTCCCCTCCGGGGAAGAGCGTACGAAATCCTTCGAGCTCGAAGAGCTGCCCGCCATGCCCGAAGAGCTCAGGCCGGACGAGGATAAGCTGACGCTCTCACAGCTCGTCGATTTCGCCCTCGTAAACAACCCGACGACGCAGGTCGCCTGGCAGGACGCAAGGGCGGCGGCGGCGGTGTGGGCACAGTCCCGGGGGCTCTACTATCCCCAGATAGGGGGCACGGCGAATTACGCATACGCCAGGGGCGGCGGCTCGTCCACCGGCTCCGATCCCTACCGCGAGCAATACGGCAACGTCGGCCTTACTCTCAGCTATCTCCTGTTCGACTTCGGGGGACGCGAGGCACAGATAGACGCGGCGCGGCTCGCCCTCATCAACGCGAACTGGAATCAGAACGACGCCATACAGAACGTCCTCAACACCGTCGCCGTCTCGTACTATAGCTACATCGGGTCAAAGGCCCTCGTCACGGCGTTCGAAACCAACCTCGAAGAGGCGAAGACGAGCCTCGAAGCGGCCGAGCTGAGGCTCGAAGCGGGCGTCGGCACGCTCCCCGACGTCCTTCAGGCAAGGGCCCAGCTCTCGCAGGTGGAGCTCAACCTCGTAGACGCGGAGGGCAACGTCCAAATATTCCGCGGGCAGCTGGCGACGGCGGTCGGGTGGCCCGCCAATATCTCTTACAACGTCTCCGACGAAGTGAACGAGCCCCCGGTGGCGGCGCTGAGCGACAACGTGAACGACCTTATAGACATCGGCATGAAGAACCGTCCCGACCTCGCCGCCGTTCAGGCGACGGTCAGGCAGCAGCAGGCGCTCCTCGGTGAGGCCAAATCCCGGTTCTTCCCGACCATATCGGCCGGGGCCCAGGTCCTCGAATGGTGGGTCAAGCCCGAGGGCGGCACGAGGGATTATTTCACGAATTACCTCGTCGGGGTCCAGCTCCAGGTGCCGATATTCCAGGGGTTCACGATCATAAACTCGGTGCGCGAGGCCAGGGCCGAGCTCGAATCCGCGAAAGCCGCGCTTAAGCTCCAGGAGCAGATAGTAATTAACGACGTATGGAACGCCTATTTCAACTTTAAAACCTCGGTCCAGTCCTTAAACGCCGCCGGGAACCTTCTCGAAAGCGCGACCGAATCCTACGATGCCTCGCTCGCCAGGTACCGGGCGGGAGTGGGCGACATAATCGAGCTCTTAAACGCGCAGACGACCCTCGCCCAGGCGCGCGCCGAGTACGTTCAGTCAAAGACGGACATCTTCACTACCTATGCCGACCTCGTAAACGCCATAGGGACGGAGCTTCCGTCCCCGGGCGCCCCGGAAGGCGGGATACCGGCCCTCGAAGGAGGAACCACAACGCAATGATTAAACGAAAAAAACTGTTTTCCGATCCTTTAAGGGCCGTACTGATCTACTCGTTTTCCCTTGCCCTCTTCGTTACGGCCGGGGGGTGCGGTAAGGAGGAAAAGAAATCCCCTCCGCCCATGCCCGTAACCGTGGCCCCGGTCGAATCGGAGACGGTCCCGATATACCTCGACTACGTCGGCACGACCGACTCGATTCAAACGGTCGATATAAATGCGAGGGTAGAGGGCTTTCTCATAAAGAGGGCGTTTGAGGACGGGGCCGACGTCAGGGAAGGGCAGCTCCTCTTCGTAATAGACCCGAGGCCCTTCGAGGCCGACCTCGCCTCCGCGCAGGCGGAGCTCGCCGAGAGCAGGGCGTCCCTCTCCTATGCTCTGGAGCAGGTAAGGCGCTACGAGCCCCTCGTCGGGAAGCAGTACATAACCCAGGACACGTACGACGGCTACGTAACCCGGGCCAGGGAGAACCGCGCGGCGGTCGAGGCCGCCGAGGCCAACGTGACGCAGGCCAGGCTCAACCTCGGCTACTGCACGATGTATGCTCCTTTCGACGGCCGCATCGGCAGGCGCTACGTCGATGTCGGCAACCTCGTCGGCACGCCGGGCCAGCCGACAAAGCTCGCGACCATAGTACAGCTCGACCCGCTCTACGTCTATTTCAGCGTGGCCGAGCGCGACGTGCCCAGGGTCATCGCCGCCCAGGAAGAAAAACCGCTCACCGTGAGCGTTCTCCTCCCCGACGAAAGCAAGGCCCCCGAGAGCGGCACGGTGGACTTCATAAACAACCAGGTCGACGTCAACACCGGCACAATCCAGCTAAGGGCCGTTGCTACGAACACGAGCGAAAGCATCCTTCCCGGTCAGTACGTGAAGGTCAGGCTCCTCCTCGGGGAGCAGCCCGACACGACCATAGTCCCGCAGCAGGCCAGAGGCGAGCAGCAGGGGCAGAAATACGTCTACGTAGTCGGCGACGGCAACAAGGTCGAATTCAGGAACGTGACGGTCGGCCAGGACTACGGCAGCAAATACACGGTAATAACCGAGGGCGTAAAAGCCGGAGAGAAGGTCATAACGGAGGGGCTTCAGAAGGTCCGCCCCGGAATGACCGTCTCCCCGAAGGCCGCTCCCGCCCCGACGCCGGGCCCGACGCCCGGTCCCGGGGCCCCGGAGAAGGGGGGCGAATAGCAGGTTGCCTTCGATAGTGTACGAGGAGATTCCTATTGGTTGATTTTTTCATTCAGCGTCCGGTTCTCGCAACGGTCCTCGCGATCCTCATAACGCTCATAGGCGGCATTTCCATCCCGATACTGCCCATAGCCCAGTTTCCGGAAATCACGCCCCCGACGATCAACGTATCCGCCACGTACACCGGCGCCAGCGCCGAAGTCGTCGAGGAATCCGTAACCGACCCCATAGAAGAGCAGATAAACGGCGTCGAGGGCATGACCTACATGCAGTCCTTCAGCTCGAACGACGGCACCATGAACCTGAACGTCACGTTCGACGTCGGGTACGACCTCGACATAGCCAACGTGGACGTCACGAACCAGGTACAGCTCGCGACGCCCCTCGTCCCCGAAGAGGTCAGCAAGTACGGCATTTCGGTTCAGAAGCAGTCGCCGAGCCTCATACTCGTCGTTCAGCTCATATCCCCCGACGGGAGCCGCGACGACATATTCCTCAGCAACTACGCCGGCATACAGATAACCCAGACGCTCCAGAGGGTGCCCGGGGTCGGCAACATCACCGTCTTCGGCCAGCGCGAATATTCCATGCGCATATGGATGGACCCCGACAAGCTCGCGAGCCTCGGCCTCACGACGTCCGACGTGGCCGACGCCATATCCGAGCAGAACCTCCAGGTAGCGGCGGGCGCAATAGGGCAGCCGCCCGTTCCCGAGGGGCAGCAGTTCCAGTACACGATAACGACCCTCGGCAGGCTCGAAACAGCCGAGCAGTTCGGCGACATAATCCTCCGCGCCAATCCGGACGGGACCGTAGTCCGTATAAAAGACGTCGCCAGGGTAGAGCTCGGCGCAGTCACCTACAGCCAGGACAGTAAGCTCGACAACCGGACGGCCATCGGCATAGGCATCTACCAGCTCCCCGGCGCGAACGCCCTCGACATCGACAAACAGATACGCGCGACGATGGAGCAGCTCAAGGAGAATTTCCCTTCGGGCGTCGATTACAGCATAGTCTACGACACGACTGCATTCGTCAAAGCCTCGATAGAAGAGGTCCTCATGACCCTCTTCGAAGCCTTCGTCCTGGTCTTCATAGTCGTATTCATATTCCTCCAGAATTTCAGGGCGACGCTCATTCCAGCGATAACGATCCCGGTTTCCCTCATAGGCACGTTCGCCCTCATAAACGCATTCGGATTCTCGATCAACACGCTGACTCTCTTCGGCCTCGTGCTGGCGATAGGTCTCGTCGTGGACGACGCTATCGTCGTCGTCGAGAATGTCTCGCGTCTCCTCGAGGAAAAGGACATATCCCCGAAGGATGCCACGAGCCTCGCCATGAAGGAGGTCACCGGCCCGATCGTGGCGACTTCCCTCGTCCTCATGGCCGTGTTCGTCCCGGTCTCCTTCATGCCGGGGATCTCCGGCCAGATGTACAGGCAGTTCGCCCTGACCATAGCCTTCTCCGTTGGCATATCGGCCATAAACGCGCTCACGCTGAGCCCGGCGCTCTGCGCCATGCTGCTCAGGAAGGAGCCGAGCAAGCAGAAATGGTGGTTCTTCAGGAAGTTCGACGAAGGCTTCGACAAGATGAGAACCCGCTACCAGTCATTCGTAAAAACGATAAGCCTCAAATGGAAGACGGTGGTTCTCGTTTTCGTGGCTCTCATAGGGGTCACCATATACCTCTTTAAAATAGTCCCGACCGGGTTCGTCCCCGAGGAGGACCAGGGCTACTTCATCGTAAACATACAGGGCCCCGAGGGCTCCTCGCTCCAGCGCACCAACCAGACGGTAGACGAAGTCTACGAAATCCTGGAGAACATACCGGGCGTAGAGCACGTGATATCGATATCGGGCCTCAACTTCCTCACGTCCACCTCCGACTCCAACGCCGCTGCCGTTTTCGCGGTCCTGAAGCCCTGGGACGAACGAAAATCGAAAGAGCTCAACGTGGACTACATCCTGAACGAAGCGAGGCAGAAGTTCATGGGCATAACGAGCGCCATCGTGGTCGCCTTCAACGCCCCCGCTATCCAGGGCCTGAGCTCCACCGGCGGCTTTCAGTTCGAGCTCCAGGACAGGACCGACCTCGGCATAGAGGCCCTCGCCGAAACCCTCAAGAAGATGATAGAAGAGGGCGAAAAGAGGCCCGAGCTCGTCGGACTGTTCAGCACCTTCTCGGCCAACACCCCGGGGCTCTACATCGAGCTCGACAGGACGAAGGCCAAGACGCAGGGGGTCCCGATCTCCGAGATCTTCAGCACGCTCCAGGGGTATCTGGGCTCGCTTTACGTAAACGATTTCAACCTCTTCGGGCAGGTGTACAAGGTCTTCATACAGGCCGAGGCCAAATACAGGGCGTCCGTCAACGACATCTCGCGCATCTACGTGAAATCCGCGAACGGAGGGCTCGTCCCTCTCGATACTCTCATCGACGTGACGAGTATAGTCGGCCCGCAGACGATCTCTCATTACAACCTCTTCCGCTCTGCGGAAATAGACGGCGACGCCTCCCCCGGCTACAGCTCCGGGCAGGCGATGAAGGCCATGGAAGAGGTCGCCGAAGAGGTGATGCCCGAAGGTATGGGCTACGAGTGGTCGGGCATATCCTACCAGGAAATCAAGGCCGGTAACCTCGCGCCCCTCATATTCTCTCTTTCGCTCATTTTCGTATTCCTCTTCCTCGCCGCCCTTTACGAGAGCTGGTCCATGCCTTTCATGGTCATGCTCGCCGTTCCGCTCGCGCTCCTGGGCGCAATGCTCGCCCAGCATCTCCGCGGGCTCTCGAACGACATCTACTGCCAGATAGGCCTCGTCATGCTCATAGGTCTTGCGAGCAAGAACGCGATTCTCATAGTCGAGTTCGCAAAGCAGCGGCGCGACGAGGGCATGGAAATCCTCCAGTCGGCGCTCACGGCGGCCGAGATAAGGCTCCGGCCGATTCTCATGACGGCGTTCGCGTTCATACTCGGCGTCTTCCCGCTCGTAATCGCTTCAGGCGCGGGGGCCAACAGCCGCCATTCGCTCGGCACGGCGGTCTTCGGGGGCATGATAGTCTCGACGCTCCTCAGCCTCATAATCGTCCCCGTATTCTACGTCGTGATACAGACATTGAGGGAAGGCGGATTCAAGAAGAAGCAGGCTCGGTAAAGAGGCTTTCGGTTTCTGCCTGATTATAAATTACGGCGGGATTTTACGGCTCAGGCTGGTTGCGTCAAACCGCCGGTTGGGTAAATAGCTGCGGGCTCCGGAGGGGAGGCCGGCCATACTCCCGCGCCTCTACTTCAAGATCTCCCCGGTCTTCTCGCTCCATAGCAAGAGATCGAGCTCGTCCATCGGAATATTTATATCCTCCGAGAATCCCCTCAGCCTCTCTTCCGTGGATATATACCTGTCCCTAGTCGAGGGCGGCTTCGGGCTTTCTATGACGCCCATCTCGTAAAGCGTATTCAATATATGCTTGTCCAGGATCGCATACCCCGGAAAGCCGATGTTCCGGAGGAAATGGCTCGCCTCCTTGTACCCTATCCCCTTTATGTCCTTGTTCCGGGCGAAGAAGTCCCTTCTTTCGAGCGGGTCACCGAACGACATTACGAGCCGCCTCATGCCGAGCCCGTGCTCGCGCCTTAGATATTCCCTGGTGTGAACGATATACGCCGGCCTCCAGTTGGGGAACCTGTGCACCCCCTGCATACGCTTCCGGAGGTCTTCGAGGCTCCCCTCCTGAAGCACGTCCCCGAGCGCCTCGACAGACCTCATCCCCATCTTCGCGCTCGCCCCGGCCGTACAGATGCAAAAGGCGAGCTCTTCGAATATCCTCCCGTCGCCGCCGGACTCCAGAACCTCCCTGAACTCCGCGAGCCTCTCCCCGATTAAAACCCTCTTTTCGGAGTATGCCCGCCTCAGCTTTTTGTATTCAGCCTTTTTCATATGTATACGTCTCTCTGTTTATAAAACCGGTGCCGGAATAAAGCGTTTCGGAGGGAAGATTTTACTTGTATATGGTAAGGCTCACGCCGGGCGTAAGCTCGGCCGAATTCAGGTTGTTCCACTTCTTTATGCTCGCGACGGACACGTTGTGCCTGTTTGCTATGGCCCAGAGCGTATCGCCCTTTTTCACCCTATAGCTCACGACGTCGCTCGCGGAGCCCGACGAAGAAGAGCCCCCGCCGGGAATCACCAGCGTCTGTCCCGACCTTATCGTATTGCCGCTGATGTTGTTGGCGCTCCTGAGCGAGGCGACCGACACGCCGTTCCGGGAGGCGATCCCGCTGAGCGTGTCGCCCGACTTGACGGTGTATCTGGAAGAAGAGCTGGAACTTCTGGTGCTGGCCGCGGCGACGCTCGAAGAACCGCTCCCCGCGCCCGGGATCGTCAACACCTGCCCGCGCTGTACAATCGTGCCCTTGAGATTATTCGCGCTCTGTATGGAGGCCATGGATACGCCGTGCGTCTGCGCGATCTTTCCGAGCGTATCACCTGCCTGTACCCTGTACGTCCCGGAGCTGCCGGTACTCGAAGCACGCTCGACTGGCGCGCTCGCCACGGTCTGCGAGGAAGACGAAGAGCCCGGAATGGTCAGCTTCTGCCCCCTCTTTACCACGGTCCCCCTCATGTTGTTGGCGCTTTGTATGGAAGACATCGAAACGCCGTGCCTCGCCGCTATGCCGCTCAGCGTATCGCCCGACCTCACGGTATATTTCGTGGTTCCCCTCGAAGCGGAGGACGGCCTCGACACCGACGCCGATGCGCTGCTTCCCGAATCCGCATACGCCGCCCCGCTGCCGGCTATGTAGGGGATCGTAAGCTCCTGGCCCGCCATGATCGTCGAGCCATTCAGCCTGTTCGCCTTCTTTATCGTGGAAACGCTTACGTTGTACCGCGACGCTATCGCACCCAGCGTATCGCCGGGCTTTACCCTGTAAGCGGTAGTTTTCGTTATTGCCGTTCCGCCCGACGGCGTGTCGTAGTAGCGTCCCGAGGCTCCCGGTATCATCAGGACCTGTCCGGGCCTGATGAGCGAGCCTCTCATGTTGTTTGCGCTCTTTATCGAGCCTATGCTGACCCTGTGCCTCGCGGCTATCGCCCCGAGCGTGTCGCCCCTTCTGACGGTGTACCTCGCGGTCGATGTGGCGTGCTGCGAGCCGGGCGAGGTCGAGGCCGTGCTTACGGAGCCCTTGAGCCCCGGTATTACGAGCGACTGCCCGACCATTATAGTCGAGCCCCTCATGTTGTTGGCTCTCTTTATGCTCGATACGCTCACCCCGTAGCGCCCGGCTATCTTCCCGAGCGTCTCGCCCCTTCTCACCTTGTGCCTTCCGGCGACCACGGTGCTCCCCCGGGCTATGGACGGGCTCACGTCCGCAAGCGCATAAAGCTCCTTCGTCCTGCCGAGCGCGACGGACGAATAACCCTTCGGCACGTTGATGTCGTACGGTCCGCCCGGGGGCGTAGCATTGAGCAGTATCGCGGGGTTGAGCTCGACGAGCTTGTAATGGCTTACGCCTATCACCCTCGCTATGTCGCTAAGGCTCTTCTGCGGGGGGACTCTTACGGACTCGAAGTATTCCGGCTCGTGATAATCGATGCCGACAAACCCGTATTTCTCCGGGTTCTTCGCGATTATAAGCGCCGCCATAAGCTTGGGCACGTAGTTCTTCGTTTCGGTCGGAAGCGTATATTCCGATATCTGCCAGAAATCGTTTATCTGGTACTTGTCTATCGCGGCCTGCACCCTGTCCTCGCCGCAGTTGTATCCGGCCGCCGCCAGCTCCCACGACTGGAACATCGCGTAAAGGTCGCTCAGATAATCCGCCGCGGCCTTCGTCGATTTCTTCGGGTCCCTTCTCTCGTCGACCCATGCGTCCACCCTGAGGCCGTACCTTACCGCCGTCGGCTTTATGAACTGCCACGGCCCCACGGCGGCGGCGTGCGACTCGGCCTTCACGTTAAACCCGCTCTCTATCATCGCGAGATAAACGAGGTCCGTCGGCATTCCCCTCTCGGACAGGATCGCGCTCATGAGCGGTATGAACCTGCCCGAACGCTCGAGCCATATGCTGAACGATCTCCGCCCCTTGTTCTGGAAATAAACCATGTAGTGCATGACCCTCTCGTTAAGCACTACCGGTATCTCGTTCTCCGTTTCGGGTACGACGTCCGGGAACTGCTCGAAAATGGTCTCTACGTAGTAGTACGTCTTCCAGCCCTGTATCTGCGGGTTAAGTATGAAGAAGCTCGACCTCAGGTCGTCCGTCTGCGAGGGCGAAGGCGAATATTCATCGACCATCTTTATATCGGGGTGGTGCCCCCCGCTTTCGACGTCGATTCCCGGCATTGCTGACTGGGTTCTTTTCGGAGTGACAGAGTTGCTTCCGCATCCTATGAGGACAAATGAAAGAGCGGCACTAAGGAGTAAATACCTGTAAAACATTGGCTTTTTTTTATCATATTTCGAGACAAATGTCAATTTGGGCGTATATCCCTTTAAGTATTTTTCTTAAATTTTTCAGAATGAGACGAAAACTATTTCAATTATTTCAAGGCTTTGCGTATGCCACGGGCAAAGCCTAAGAAACTCCTCTACCTATGCTCCGGAATCCGGTAAAAATACACCTAATATACCGCCTGTGAAAAATAGCTTTTAAACTCGGCCGGTTTCATGTTCGCCGCCCTGGCGAGAGCGGCCAGTTTTTTCCTGTCCGAAAGGTCGTCTTCCCTCAGTTTTATCATGTACCTGTCCGCCACTTCATAGGCCTCCGTCCTGACGTCGACGAACCTTATCCTGGCCCTGTCCTTGACGGGGTCTATCATCTCCGAAAAATCTATCGGCACCATTTTTCCTGTCTGGATCGTTATGAGCGCGCCCGTGCCGCCGTTTAGCAAAAACTTGACCGCGCTGTACCCGAGCTCCCGGGTGTACTTGGCGTCGAAAGGAATAGGCGGGGCCGACCTCAGCTCGTACCCTATCACCTTGTCTATCACCCTTACGCCGATCCCCTTTTCCGAGAGCGCCTTCATCGTCCTCTCCTTCAGGAGCTCGCCGATATCCACCTCGGACAGCCTGAGGCGTCCGAACTCGTCCCTTTCGAGGTCGTGCAGCTCCTTTAAATCCTCCTCGTCGAGCTTCTCGGTGAGCCCCTCGGCGAGTATCGCGACCCCGTCCGTCCTGCCCATGACGAGCCTCTTGATTATCGCCCCTTCGAGCTTCGAAACCAGCTTCGAGAGCTTTACCTTCCCCCTGCCGAACTCCTCGGGTATCACGGTCAGCGTCGCGCCCGAAGCCTTCCCGATCCCGAGCGCGAGGTGCCCGGTGAGCCTCCCCATCGTAACGACGAAATACCACCTCCCCGTGGTCTTGGCGTCCTCCATCAGGTACTGGACGAGCCTCGTTCCTATGTGCCGGGCGGTCTCGTATCCGAACGTCGGAATGTACGACGGTATCAGTATATTGTTGTCGATGGTCTTCGGCACGTGCGCGACCCTGAGCTTCCCCCCGGCCGCCTTTTCGAGCTTGTTCGCGAGACACATCGTGCCGTCCCCGCCAACGGTTATCACGTACCCGACCCCGAGCCCGAAGAGCCCCTTTAGCGTGTTCCGCATCCTCTCGGGAGAGGTCGTCGGGTTCGCCCTCGAGATGCCTATTATCGAGCCGCCCGTGTGGTGTATCCTCGAGGTGTTGTGGATGCCGAGCTTCTCCACGTGCGCCGCGTCCCCCTCGGCCAGCCACTTGAACCCGTCCCTTATCCCTACGACCTCGACGCCCCTGTTCGCGGCCTCTATGGTCGCCGCGCTTATGACGCCGTTTATCCCCGGCGCGGGGCCTCCGCCTACGACTATCGCAATGCGTTTTCCCGTTTTCTTTTTAGCGTGAGCCATATGTCCTCACCCGAAATGAATTCCCTGAATTATACTGGAGCGCTTCCGCCCGGTCACTCCCGAAGGCCCGCCGTCTCAATGATAAAATCTCCTGCCGCCGCCAACCGCCCCGAGGCCGCCCCTGACGAAAAATCTCACGAGTACGAGCCCGGCGACAAAGCCGCCTATGTGCGCCCAGAACGCGACCCCGCCGATATCCGCGGCCCTTCCGAGCGAGCTCACGCCGCTCAGGAACTGTATTATGAACCATATGAATATGAACACGGCGGCGGGGATGTGTATAAGCTGTATGAAGAAAAATATCGGCACGAGCGTCAGGATCCTCGACTTCGGGAAAAGCGTTATGTACGCACCGAGGACGCCCGATATCGCCCCGCTTGCCCCTACCATAGGTATGACGGAATGAACGTTCGTCACGAACTGCATCCCGGCCGCCGCGAATCCGCAGACGAGGTAAAAGGCGAGATACCTCGTGTGCCCCATCCTGCCCTCGACATTATCCCCGAATATGTAAAGAAACAGCACGTTCCCGATAAGATGGAGCCACCCCCCGTGAAGGAACATCGACGAGAAGAAGGGATATATCCTTTCGCCGGCCGAAAATCCCGGGGCGAAAACGTTTGCCGGTACGAGCCCGTAGGCGTCTATAAATGCGTTTACCCCGGTCCCGAGCGAATACTCGTAAAGAAAAACCAGAATACAAACCGCTATAAGTGTTATATTAACGAATGGGATACCCGGCGTCGAAGTGGTGTCTCTGAGTGGTATCATGTCGTTAGATTATACATATAGGGCGCACCCCGGGCCACTTGCATTAAGCGCCCGATGCCTTAAAATGCTGGGGCGGATGCGGGCCGCCCCGTAAGGATTCAATGTTCCAGAAGCTAAGAACTGATCTCGTAAAAAAGCTCGCCGGCGTAAGGCTCGTTCTCGTAAACGCCGACGGGTTTGAGCACGGTCGGGCCAACGGCAACGGCAGCCTGCCGGACGCGAAATATATTTCGGCCCTCAGGCACGGCGGCGTCGAGTTCGCGGCCTTCTCCAGGTCGAAGTCAAACGCTATATCGTCAGTGGCCGAAACACTGGGTATAGAGCTCCACCAGGGCCTCCCCGACGCCCTCGGCCTCTACGACGCGCTAAAGTCAGAGCTCGGCGTGGCCGACAAGGACATCGTCCTCCTCTGCGGGGGAGAATCCGACATCCCCCTCATGGGCAAGGCCGGCTTCTCCGCGGCGCCGCCCGACGCCCCGTCCGGCGTCAAGGCGCGCTCCTACTTCGTAACGTACCATTCGGGCGGGCCGGCGGTGAGCGAGATAGCCTCCCTCATCTACGTCGCCAAAAAACACCCGGGCGGCTGGTCCGAATAAAGGCGCGCCCATTCATTCTCTCCCATTCGCGGTCCGCTTTACCGCCATGTGATAAAATATCCCTATGGGAGTCAAAGACCTCACCTCCGGCATAAAACGCCACGCCCGCTCGCTCGGGTTCGACCTCGTCGGCGTATCCCCGGCGGGGCCCCTCCCTGACGGCCAGCGCTACAAGGAATGGCTCTCAAGGGGGCACGCGGGGGAGATGCACTATCTCGAGCGCCGCGTGGAGAGGCGCGAAGACGTGCGCAACATACTCCCCGGCGCAAAGTCCGTCATAACGTGCGGGCTCAACTACAACACCGATACGCCGTATTCGACGTCATGCGGCGACAGCCGCAAAGGCTGGATAGCGCGCTACGCCTGGGGCGACGACTACCACGACGTGATGGACGAGAGGCTGTCGTCCCTCTCCGGCTTCATACGCGCCGAAACGTCGGGCTCTGCCGGGATCATGCGATACTCCGATACGGGTCCCGTCCTCGAAAGGGCGCACGCGAGATACGGCGGCATAGGCTGGATAGGCAAGAACACCTGCCTCATAAACCAGGAGACGGGCTCGTGGATATTCCTCGGCGAGCTCATAACGGACGTCGAGCTCGAGTACGACTCACCCGCCCCCGACAGGTGCGGCACGTGCACGAGGTGCATCGACGCCTGCCCGACGGACGCACTCACCGGCCCCTACGCGCTCGACTCCCGTCTCTGCATCTCCTACCTCACGATAGAGCTCAAGGACAGTATGCCGTTCGATCTCCGGGACAAGACGGGCTCCAATATATTCGGCTGCGACATCTGCCAGGACGTCTGCCCGTGGAACAGGAAGGCCCCGGCAACGGACGAAGCCTCGTTCCGGCCGAGGCCCGGCCTCTATAATCCGGGTCTCGACTCCATAGTCTCCCTCGGCCCCGAAGAGTTCAGAACGCTCTTCAAGGGGAGCCCGGTAAAACGCGCCAAGCGAAGGGGGCTCCTCCGGAACGCCCTCGTCGCCATCGGGAATTCGGGCGACCCCTCTTTCGTCCCCGTCGTTACGGAGCGCCTCGGCGACGAAGAGGCGCTCGTCAGGATTCACGCCGCCTGGGCCCTCTGGAAGCTCGAAGGGAAGGGCGCGCTGGGCCCGCTACTCGGTATGAAAAAATCCGAGGAAGACCCGGCGGTTCTCGAAGAAATCGATCATCTTCTCCGGCTTATCGACGACTACGGGATGCTCGAAGCCTCGGGGTAAGATGCGCCCCGTGCGCGTCCCGGACTGGAGTCGTCCCCGGAATTCAGTAATAATCTTTTTCTCCGATGAATGAAACGTTCGACCAGGAAGCCGAAGAAGTCGTTTCGGCCAACGAGAAGTTTTATCTCGCCGTAAACCGGGCCGACATGGACCTCATGTCAGACGCGTGGCTCGGCGGTGCCGAGGACAAGTGCGTTCACCCCGGCTGGCCCATGCTCTACGGCTGGGAGGCGATTAAAGAGAGCTGGAAGAATATTTTCGAAGAGGGAGTCCCCGAAACGATAGAGATTTCGAACGTGAGCGTAGAGGTAACCGAAGGGCTCGCATGGGTCGTCTGCGTCGAGAAGATAATCCACGGGGCCGGGGACGGCATGAGGACCGGATTCGCCCAGTCCACTAACGTCTTCCGCAAAACCGGCTCCGGCTGGAAGCTCGTCATACACCACGCTTCCCCCATCCCGATGCCGAGGACTCGTGCGGGCTCCGACACGAATCTTCAATAACAGCCGGTGTTAAATCTAGTAGTTGAAATTATAGAACACGTCGACGCCCGGATTCTCGCCGCCTATGTCCCCGTTTATGGAAACGTTCTTGAATATGGTGTATTCGACGATTACCTTGGTCTGGGTTATGGTCGTCGAATCCGCCAGCGACTGCGTGGTCTGCCTTTCGACGGCGAAATAGAGGTCCTCGGTCAGGTACTTGCCGACTTCGAGCTCGGGTCCCTGCGAGCCGGCTCCTATGCTCACTACGTCTAGCTTGAACTGGCTTCCAAGCATCTTCTCGAGCTGCGCCGCGGCCACGCCGCCCGCGAGCCCCGAAGCCACTCCCTGTATGGATGCCCTGTCGCTCGTGCCTATCTGGTCCGACGGCGCGCCGAAAACTATATACGAGACCATGTCCGTCTCCGACATCGGCGGGTCGCTCGTAAGCTCGACTACGGGCTTTTTCGCGGTCCCCGATATGTTTATGTATATCTCGACGCCGGACACCCTGTAAAGCGCCCTTATATCGAGGAAGGGGTTAATATCGGGCGTCCCCGAGAAGCTCACGTTCCCCTGGACGATCCTGAAAAGCTTTCCGAAATTCTCGTACGTCCCCCGTATGGTGCTTATGTTCCCGACTATCCTCATGTCCTGCTCGTATTCCTTCTTTATGTCGAGGTCTCCCCTGAGCTCTATGTTCGCCCCGCGCCCGCGCACCCAGTTGTTCCTCCTCATCCTCACCCTTAAATCCATGGCAATGTTCTGCTTGAAGTAATCCGAAGGCGGGCCGGCCTGGACCGTGAACTCGTCTTCCCGCTCGTCGACGAACTTGATCTCCTCGACCTGCCTTTCCTCCGTTTCGGGAATCGTGATCCTCGCCCTCGAAACGGTAAGACTCCCCTTGAGCGCGATCTTCGATCCCTCTCCCTCGACATCTATGTTTCCGCTGAGCCGCCCGGCTACGTTCTTCGGCCTTATCAGGAAATCCTTGAGGTCGCCTTTCAGGTCGAAGGTCATGGTCGGTATGTCTATCTCGCCGGTGAAGCTCCCCGTTCCGTTCGGCCCCGAATGAACGATAAGCTCTCTTAAAAATCCCTTCTGCCCGTTCATCTCGACGAGCGCGCTTTCCACCTTGAGCTCGTTCCTCAGCGACTTGATTTTAAAGATCGCGTCCTTCATCGAGAGCTGGCCGTTCGCAACCGGCCTCCCGAGCGTCCCGCTCGCTTTTAAGTCGACGACCAGAACCCCCGTGGACTTTTCCACCTCCGGCACGAACGTCGAAAGCGGGCTCAGGTCCACCCCGCTCGACGTAACCGTCAGGTTAAACGGGGCGTTCTCGACGTTCCCTTCCGGCTCCTTCAGGTTAAGATCGACGTTCGAGCTCCCGCTCGCCTGCATTATCGACGCCCCCTCGTTCGTAATGTCGAACTTGAGCGTGAGGTTCCGTTCGAGGTACGAAACGTCGAGATCGATATCGTCGTTCTTAAAATCCTTGTATACGATGTTTCCGATGTTTATCTTCGCCCTCATCTGCGGCGAGGTCATTGTCCCTGAAGCGTCTATGTCGGCCGAAAGTGCGCCCTCGACCTCGGCCTTGGGGGAGAACACCTTCACGACGTCGTTCAGGCTGAGATCCTTCAGGTTCACTCTTGCCTCGACGCTCCCGTCGTAGAATATAGTCGCGTCGGCGACGGCAGAGGTGTCGTTGTAATAAAGATTGAACGAATCCAGGACGAGCGAATCCGGCGCTATCGTCAGGGATATGTTCTCCCTGTTTTCGAGCTCCGTGTCTTCGAGGTCTAAAAGGAGCTTCGATATCTCGATGTGCTTTTTCCTTCCGGTCAAATCGTCTATCGCAGCGTGGACGGTGTACTTGAAGTCGTCGTTCTCGGTTATCACCGCGTCCACGTTTATCGCCTTCCCGCCCTCGCTGTCGGCGTCGATCTCGACGCTCTCGAACTCCCTCTCGCCCACCGATATGGTCCCGGCGTTTATCTCTGCCCTGATGTCCGGGTTCGACAGGTCCGGTGTTCCTTCCGCGGTTATCGTTATCGTCTCGGCCTTTATGTTGTCGTTCATCTCGAAGCCGTCCACGTCCCCGTCGATGGTAATCCTCGGGTTCTTTATATCCCCTTCGACGCGCCCCTTCGCCTCTAGCGAGCCCGCGAATTCGGTCCCCTTGGCGAACTTCGATATAAGCGCGAGGTCCTTAACTTCGAGCTCGTATCCCAGGTTGACGCCCTTCCTCCCTCCCCTTCCGTCGGTCACGTTGAGCTTAAACCCGTCGCCGTCGATCGTGAGCGCCCTCGCCGTAAGGACCTCCTTCTCGTACGTGACGTCTATCTTTCCGCTTTTAATATCGAGGTTGTAGATGTGCGAAGGCTTTATGCTCCCCTTGACGGTCCCGTGCATGCCTCGTACGACGTCGCCCTCCAGCGGTACGGACGCCTTCACGGCGAGGTCAGTCGTTACGCTTCCGTCAAGGTCCTTCTTGTTCGCTATGACGCCGGGATTTAGCTTGTTAAGGGCTGTCTTCACGTCGAGCCCGAGGGCGCTCCGCGAATAATCCACCTTCCCCGTGAGCTTGAGCTCCCCGGCGCTGGCGCCCTTTATGTCGAGTCTCGCGATGTCCGCCGATGCCTTCATATCATCGAGCTCGACCCAGCTCCCCCGCGCCTTTATCTCGCCGTTCAGAACGGCGTCGAGCCGGGTGTTTATCCCCTCGGGCCTCGTATGGGCCTTCTCTTCGAGGAGTGTGAAGACCTCTGCCGTCTTAACGTTCTTGAGGTTTAGATTTACGTTAAACGAGTTCTCGCCTTCCTTCGTGAGTATGCGCTTTATGTCCGCCCCGCCGCTTATTTCGAGCTCCCCCGGCCCGGTGACTATCTTCCCGTCCCCGAGGTCGATCCTGGTGCCCGACATCTTTATGCCGTCGAGCTTGCCCGAAACCTTTTCCCCGTAAAGCTCCGATTCCGGGACGACGATGCTGAGGTCGGCCCTTATATCCCCGGGCCCGGCGTACCCGCCCCGTCCCTTCGCCTCTACGCTCACCGTCCCGATGTCCTTTATCTCGTAGTTCCTGGCCGCTATGTCCAGTATGAAATCGGGGGTATCCCGAAGGTCCTCGGCCCTTACGCTCCCGCTTATCTCGGCCCCGTTAACACTTACCTTCAGATTTTCGACCTCCGCAGCGTCCGGCGAATAAAGGGCCTTCGTCGAAAGCCCCCTCACGGCAATACCCTCGTTCACGGCGTCGAAGTCGGCGTTCTTTATATCCGCCTCTATCCTCTCGTAGATGTTGCCGAGGCGTACCGAAAGCTCCGTGTTGTTAAGCAGGTATTCCGAAACCTTCCCGCTCTCCCTGTCGTCCACTGTCAGCCTTACGCCGTCGAGCTCGACGCTCGGGGCGGTTATGTTCCACCGGGGCGGCCCCTTCGACTCCTTCTCCCTGTCTTCTTCCCTTTCTTTCTTCTTGCCTATCCTGCCGAAGTTCCAGGTCCCGTCCGCGTACTTTACGAGCCTCACGTCCGCGCCCCTGAGCGTAATGCCGTCCACGAGCACATTCCTTCCGAAGAGAAAGGTCGAGTTCAGCATCGCCGGGATCGAATAGACGAGCTCCGCCTCGTCCACGGCGACGAACCCCTCGCCCTCGACCTCGAACGACACGTCCTTTAGCCTGATACTGTAAAAGAATGTCCCCTCGACGCTCCCTATGGTGAGCTTCTGTCCCGTCGCGGAGCTCACGATCTCTTCCGTCTTCCGTTTTACGAGGCCCCTGAAATACTCCGTCTGGGTGAAAAAGTACGCCCCCGTCAGGATAAGGACCAGGATCCCGAGAAGGACCCCGAATATGATGGGAATCTTGTAGCGCATGGTATGAGCCGGGGCTGCCCCCGCCGTCTCGCAAATCCTTTTCTTTCTCGTGCGATTTCGTGCGATCCGGGAAGACGAGACGTTTACCAATTATACATTACAGCCCGTTCAAATAGAACCTGAAAATCGGTACGCCGGGCGGTCATTTTTTAGAAACTATGTATATACCTGCGAGTATGAAGACCCCGCCCGCGATGACCCCCGGGTCGAGCGGGTTTCCGAGCATGAGCCAGTCGAAGAGGAGCCCGAGCACGGGCACGAGCATCGACGAGAACGTCGTGATGTTTATGTCGAGCTTCTTTATGAGATAAAACCAGATCGTAAAGTCGATGGCCGACGCTATTATGCCGGTGAAGAGGAGTATGTATACGGAATACGCCGTCCACCTGACGTCCAGCACCCCGTGGGGCAGGGCCATGAAGAGGAGCAGCATGGTCCCGAGGGTCATCTGGAGCGCGCTCACCGTGTATATGTCCTCTCCCGCCATCCGCGTCTTCATCCATATGTTCGCCACGGCCCACGAGACGGCGGCCCCGACGACTAACATCTCTCCCGTGAATATTTGAAGGTCCTGCTGCGTTATCACGTCGAAGCCCAGGATCGAGAGTATCCCCAGGCTCCCGAGCGCAACCCCTATCCACTTCGTCGGGCTCAGCCTGTCCTTCAGATAGAAATGAACGATGAGGATCGTCCAGACCGGCATCGTGTAAAGGAGTACGGACGTCTTCCCGGCCGTTATGCGCTCCATGCCGAGCAGCATGAGCCCGAAGAGAAGGGTGGTCTGGAAGAACCCCACGGCCAGGTAATCGGGGAGCTTCCTCGGCGCCGGCCACTTGGGCCCCTTCCACCAGACGTACGCGAGAAGGGCGGCGGCCCCAATGCCGCACCTCCACGCCGCGAACGTGTAGGGCTTGGCATATCCGAGGCCTATCTTCATCAGTATCCATGAATATCCCCACGTGACTATGACGAAGGCCAGGAGAGCGACGTTGAGAACCGTGGAATTCATAAGACCACTATAATGTAACAGGTATTCCCGCGCATGGCTCGGGGGAGGGCTTTTCCCCTCTAAAAACGGAGTTTTTTATCTTGAAAACCGTGTTCATTTTCGCCTTGACAAGGAAAGGTCAATATTTATAATAAAGTACCCTTTCGGACTCGGAGGGGGGAGGGCGTTCTCCGTTCAAGCGCCGGGAAGTTACACACCACGTCGGGGTTGGAAAGAGTTCCGGCAGTGCTAATCCAGGTTGGACCGAAATGCTCTGAAGCAATCATCTTTCCATAAATGGGCTTTACCGTATTCGCAGTCTCAACATTCATAACGGAGGTACGCTAAAGGTGAAGATTCTCGTAGTTGTCAGCCAGACACAGGACACCGAAGCCAAGATCAAAGTATCCTCGTCGGGCGATTCCGTGGACACAGGCGGCATGAAGTGGATTATGAATCCCTACGACGAGTTTGCCGTCGAAGAGGCGATTCAGACCAAGGAAAAGCACGGCGGTGAGGTAGTGATAGTATCCATGGGCCCTGCAAGGGTCGTCGAAACGATACGCCAGGCCCTCGCAATGGGCGCCGACAGCGCGATACATATCGCGGACGACAGCTTCGCCGACATCGACTCCTTCGCGGTCGGCAAGGTCATAGCGAGCGAGATAAAGAAATCGGGCGAGTTCGACATCATCTTCACGGGCATGAAGATAATCGACGAGGAATCCGGCCAGGTCGGCGTCCAGATAGCCGAAGAGCTCGGCATCCCGCACGTCTCCCTCGTGAGCAAGGTGGTCGAGATAGACCCTGCGGCCAAAAAGGCGGTCTGCCAGAAGGAAATCGACGGCGGTCACATGGTCGTCGAGGTGCAGCTCCCGTGCCTCATCACATGCCCCGACGCCATGAACGAGCCCAGGTACGCGTCCCTCCCGGGCATCATGAAGGCCAAGAAGAAGCCGCTCAAGGAAGTCCCTGTTGCGGACATCGGCCTCGAAGAGATCGGCCTCACGGCGGACTCACTCGGCAAGGCCGGGGCCCGAGTCAAGACCGTGGAGATCAAGGTCCCCGAGATACAGAGGAAGCTCAAGATCATAAAGGGGCAGGACGAGCCCATGGTCAAGGGCGCCGAAGTCGAGAGCGCGGCCGAAGAGCTCGTAAAGCTCTTAAGGGAAGAGGCCAAGGTCATATAGGCCCCCACACAACACATTCAGGAGGAATCAAATGAGCAGCGAAATCTGGGTAGTGGCAGACCTCAAAATCGACGGCAGCATAAGGCAGGTCACGTTCGAGGCCCTGTCCGAGGCTAAGGCCAGGCTCGCCGCCAAGTTCGGCGGGCCGGTTTGCGGCGTGCTTCTCGGCGCGAACGTATCCTCCCTCGCGGGCGAGCTCGGCAAGTACGGGGCCGAAAAGGTCTACGTCGTCGAAAACGAAACCTTAAAGGATTTTAACACCGAAGGTTACACGATAGCTCTTTCAGAGCTCATAAAAAAACACCAGCCGGCCGTGGTCATAACGGGCAACACCGTCTTCGGGCAGGACTACTTCCCCGGGGTCGCCGCGCGCGTGGGCGCCGGCGTAACGATGGACGCCATCGAAGTGGACGCCACCGACGACAAGAAGCTCCAAATAAAGCGCTTCTCCCATTCGAGTAAGGCGATACCGACAAAACTCTTCCTCGATCACTATCCTATGATGACGACCGTAAGGCCGAATTCCTTTAAAGCCGTCGAGGACCCGAAAACACCCGAGGTCATAAACGAGGCCGTAACGATCGACCCCGGCGACATCAAAACGAAGGTCATCGAGATAAAGGCCAAGGAATCCGACAGGCCCGAGCTCACGGAAGCTGATAGAGTCGGATCCGGCGGAAGGGGGCTCGGAAGCGAGGAGAACTTCAAGCACGTCTACGAGCTCGCCGACATACTCGGCGCGGCGGTCGGCGCCACGAGGGCGGCGGTCGACGCGGGCTACTGCCCCTACGACATGCAGGTCGGGCAGACGGGCAAGGCCGTGTCGCCCAACCTCTACATCGCCATCGCCATATCCGGCTCTGTACAGCACTTCGCCGGTATGGGCTCTTCCAAGGTCATCGTAGCTATAAACAAAGACCCCGAAGCGCCGATATTCCAGAAATGCGACTACGGCATAGTGGGCGATCTCTTCGACGTGCTCCCGCCGTTTACGGCCAGGGTAAAGAGCCTTCTCTCCCAAAGCTGAAGATACTGAAGATAAAACTGCGGGGCGGTCTAAACGGCCGCCCCCGTTATATCAACCATCTCGATTTTCTCTATTTTTTCACCGAGGAACCTTCCGGCGACTGAAACGAACGTGTCGGAAACGTCCGTAAGGTAGTACCGCTTCGATGACGGGCCCGTCTGCGGGTTCAGCATGCCCCTTTCCGTAAGGACCCTCTCGATCTCCCTCGCCGTCTCTTCGGCCGAATCTACGAGCGCGATCCCGTCCCCCACCGTCTTCCTGATTGTCTTCTTGAGGAGTGGATAGTGCGTGCACCCGAGGACGAGAACATCTATACCCGATTCCCTCATCGGCGCGAGATACCTCTCCGCCGCGAGCTCCGTTATGTCCTCCTCGGTCCACCCCTCCTCGGCCAGCGGCACGAAAAGCGGGCACGCCTGCGTATACACCATAATCCCCGGCGACGCCGCTTCGAGGGCCCTCTTGTAGGCCGAGCTCTTTATGGTGGACGGCGTCCCGATGACGCCGGCACGCCCGGTCTTCGTCGCGGCGGCCGCCTTCCTCGCCCCGGGCTCTATAACCCCTACGACAGGCACGTCGAACTCCCCCGTAAGGCTCGGGAGCGAAACGGCCGACGAGGTGTTACACGCGACGACGACCATCTTCACCCCCTTCGACACGAGGAACGCGGCGTTGTTCCGCGAATACGCGACGACGGTCCGGCCGGATTTGGTCCCGTACGGCACCCTCGCAGTGTCGCCGAGGTATATTATGTCCTCTCCCGGGAGCCTCGCCGCTATTTCCCGGACGACGGTAAGCCCGCCTATACCCGAATCGAATACGCCTATCGGCGCTTTGTTGCTGTTGTTTGTCATGGATTATCCCTAATGGCTCGTCCGGCGGGACTAGAAGAATTCCTCTACCGCGCCCTCTACGGAATCGACCCCGATAAGGGCAATAGAATCGTCTCCGGGCTTGAGTCTGTCAAGGTTTATGCGCGGGAGGACGCATTTTTTAAACCCGAGCTTCCGCGCCTCGTTTATCCTCATGTCGGCGTGAGAGACCCCTCTCACCTCCCCGGCGAGCCCTATTTCCCCGAAGGCGACGACTCCCGGGTCGAGGGGTTTATTGAGGAAGCTCGACACGAGCGCGAGGCAAATGGCGAGGTCTATGGCAGGCTCCTCTATCTTGACGCCCCCCGCGACGTTCATGAACACGTCCTGCCCCAATATCTGTAAGCCCACTCTCTTTTCGAGTACGGCCAGGAGGAGCGACACCCGGCTGTTGTCGAGCCCTATCGTGGTCCTCCTCGGGACGCCGAACCCGCAGGGCGATACGAGCGCCTGTATCTCGACCAGTATCGGCCGCGTCCCCTCCATGCTCGGCGTCACGACCGAGCCGGATGCGTTGTACGGCCGCTCGGACAGGAATATCTCCGACGGATTCGTAACCTCTCTCAGCCCCGAGTCCAGCATCTCGAAAACCCCTATCTCGTTCGTCGAGCCGAACCTGTTCTTGACGGCCCGAAGGATCCTGTACGGATGGTCCTTGCCGCCCTCGAAATAAAGCACGGTATCGACGAGATGCTCCAGGACCTTCGGCCCGGCTATAGTCCCTTCCTTCGTCACGTGCCCGACGAGGAACACGGCCGTCCCGCTCGACTTCGCGTACTGCATCAGCCGCGCAGTCGATTCCCTTATCTGCCCGACGCTCCCCGGGGCCGATGCGAACGTCTCGGTGAACATAGTCTGTATCGAGTCGATTACGACTATCTCCGGAGCGAGCTTCTCCATTTCCTGTAGTATCGCCTCGACGGACGTTTCGGTGAGCACGTAAACGTCCCCCGACGAAACGCCCGTCCTCTCGGCCCTCATCTTCACCTGCACCGGGGATTCCTCGCCCGTCACGTAAAGGAAGCCGTGCCCGCCCGGGCCGGCCCTCTCGCTCACGTAATTCAGCATCTGGAGCGCGAGCGTCGATTTCCCTATCCCCGGGTCCCCGCCCACGAGTATCACGGAGCCCGGGACGAACCCCCCGCCGAGCACCCTGTCGAGCTCCCCGTTCCCCGTCGGTATGCGCGCCTCCCCGCCCCACGATATCACCGGGATCGGCTGCGGCCCGTCGCCCCGGGCCCGCCTTGCCGGGGCCGTCTTCGCCTTCTCCACCGTCTCCTCTGCGTACGAGTTCCAGCTCCCGCACTCGGGACACTTCCCGAGCCACCTCGGCGACGGGTTTCCGCACTCCTGGCAGACGTACTGCGTTACGCTTCTCGTTCTCTTCATCCTGTTATCCGGGAGACCTCGTTCGAGTGGACATTATACAATATTCAGGTTAATAAATAGAGCGGCCGGGGGTGTGCATCTAAACCTTTTCTACCGTGGATGTATGAATAGAATAAAAAAGGAGGGCGGCATGGGCGAAGACGAAAAAGAAGGGAAGGGTAACGATCCGGGCGGGCGCGGGAAGGACGAATCCTTTAAGCTCTGGAGCGGGCTTCCCCGTTCACGCAACCCCGAGGGCGGGCGGCTGAAACGCCCCCTTTCGTGGCGCGAGGCCCTCGACGAGCTAATGGCCGGCAACCGGCGCTTCATAGGCTCGATGAACGAGAGCGTGGTGGAAAGAACCCCCGAGCGCCGCATGGAAGTCGCCGACGAGCAGACCCCGTTCGCCGTCATACTCTCCTGCGCCGATTCGCGCGTCTCCCCCGAAATAGTCTTCGACCAGTGGATAGGCGACCTCTTCGTCGTCCGGATCGCCGGCAACATAGTCAACCCCCCTCACTACGGCATACTCGGCAGCATCGAATACGGCGTCGCAACCCTCGGCGCGAACCTCGTCATGGTCCTCGGGCACAGCAGGTGCGGCGCGGTCACGGCGGCGGTTCAAGCCGCCGGGGCGGACATGGAATTCCCGGGCTCCATAGCCTCTATAATCGACACCATAATCCCGGCCGTGGAGCGCGCCAAAAAATTGCCCGGCGACCTCCTTCAAAATTCCGTCATGGAAAACGTAAGGCTCAGCGTCGAGAAGATAGAAACGGCCTCTCCGATCCTGACTCCACTCATAAAGGGCGGCACGGTCGGGGTCGTCGGCGGGAAATACGACCTCATCACGGGCGAAGTCACGCTGTATACCGACGTAGATTCACCGGCGTAACGGCATCCTCGATTCGCCGCGAGGCATCTCTCTATAATTTCAAATCCCGGCCCTTGAAATTCCGGCGGCCGTGAATATTTTTTATTTGGACTTCATACCCGAATCCAGAGACGAATCACCGGAGGAATAATCTCGAAATGGCGGAGCGATCACCGAGAAAACACGAGTTTCAGGCCGAGGTTAGGCAGGTCCTCGACATCGTAATAAATTCCCTCTACAGGGACAAGGAAGTCTTCATACGCGAGCTCGTCTCCAACGCTTCGGACGCCCTCGAAAAACTGCGGCACATCCGGCTCACAGAGAAGGACGTATACGACGAGGAGCTTCCGCTCGAAATCAACATCAGGACCGACGAGGCGGAAAACACGATCACCATAGAAGACCACGGCGTCGGCATGAGCGAGGAGGACCTCGTTCAAAACCTCGGCACGATAGCCCACTCCGGCTCGAAGGCGTTCCTTAAGGCCGTAAAGGAAGAGGGCAGGGCGGACCCCGATCTCATAGGCCGGTTCGGAGTCGGGTTCTACAGCGTCTTCATGGCTGCGGATTCCGTCGAGGTCCACACGCACGACTGGCGTAAGGACGGAAAGAGCCTCCTCTGGAAGAGCGGCGGCTCGGGCTCTTACGAGATCGAAACCGTGACCGGCGAAAGACGCGGCACGAAGATAGTCGCCCATTTAAAGGACGACGCAAGGGAATTCGCCGACGCCGACCGCGTCCGCGACGTGCTCACGCACTACTCCAGCTTCGTCCAGTTCCCGATAAAGCTCAACGGCGAGCAGGTGAACACCGTCCAGCCCATATGGACGAGAAACAAATCCGAGATCACGGACGAGGAGTATAACGAGTTCTACAAGTTCCAGGCGGGCGCCTTCGACGACCCGCTCTACAGGCTCCACTTCAGCTCCGACGCCCCGCTCGAAATAAGCGCCCTCGTTTTCGTCCCCGGCGAGAACCCCGAAAGGTGGGGCTTCGGCAAGGTAGACCCCGGCGTCGGCCTCTACTCGCGAAGGATACTCATCGACCCCGCGCCCGACGGCCTCCTCCCCGACTGGCTCCGGTTCCTTAAGGGCGTCGTCGATAGCTCGGACATCCCGCTCAACATCTCGCGCGAAAGCATGCAGGACAGCGCACTCACGAAAAAAATAGGCCAGGTCATTGCCGGGAGGTTCATAAAATTCCTCGAAGACGAGGCCGGAAAGGACGCAGCCAAATTCGAGGACTTCTATCGAAAATTCTCCATATATCTCAAGGAAGGAATAGCGGCGGACCCTAAAAACAGGGAGCAGCTCGCAAAGCTCCTCCGCTACGAATCCTCGGCGACGGAAAAGGGCAAGCTCACGACGCTCGAAGAATATGCCTCCCGTATGAAGGACGGGCAGAAAGAGATTTACTACCTCTATGCGCCCGGCCGCGAAACCCTCGAAGCCGGCCCCCACATCGAGGCCTTCCGTGCGCGCGGCCTCGAAGTCCTCTACCTCTACGAGCCCGTCGATGAATTCGTAATGACGAGCCTCGGGAAATACGGCGACAATGAGCTCGTCTCCGCCGACAACGCCGCGATCGACTTCGGCGACGATGCGGCGGCCGCTCCCGAAAGCGCGGTCTCGGAAGAGGACGCGAAGGCGCTCACCGGGTGGTTCAAGGAGGTCCTCGGGGACAGGGTGAACGAGGTCGTCATGAGTAAGCGCCTCGTCGAAAGCCCGGCCGTGGCGCTCAATGCAGACAAGTTCATGACCCCGTCCATGCGCCGCATGATGAAGGCGATACAGCGTGAGGGCAGGGTCGAGAATTCTATCAACCTCGAGCTCAACCCCGCGCACAGGCTCATCGGCGGCCTCCCTGCGCTCAGGGACAAGGACCCCGAAACTGCAAGGCTCGTCGCCGAGCAGATTTTCGACAACGCCCTCGTCGCGGCCGGGTTCATGGAAGACGCGCGCGCCATGGTCGGCAGGGTCTACAGCATCCTCGAACGGGTGACGGGAAAATAGCTTGCGGCATACCCCGTTTGCGTTTAATGTGTGTTTCAGGCAACGAAAGAACGGGGGAATAACATGCTTACGAAAAAGCTCGCAGACCACGTCGTGGTCCATTCGCCGTTTTGCGGTGAGATACGCGAAATCCTTCTCGGCGGCGATTACGACAAGCTCGGCATCGCCGTCGCGATCGATATAAAACCCACGACGGCCCACTTTCACGAAACATTCGACGAGATATATTTCGTCCTCGACGGCGAGCTCGATCTCGAATTCTTCGACCCGGAATCCGGCAGGACGTGGACGGAGTCGCTGTCCCCGAACGAGCTCGCTGTAGTCTCGAAAGGCATTCACCACAAGGTCATTAAAGCGACGGAAAGGAGCCGGCTCTGCATCGTCAGCGCTCCCCCGTTTCACGCGGACGACGAGAACCCGTCCGGTAAAATATGAAGGCCCGGCCTTGGCGGGCTTATCTTCCCGGTGCCGCCCGGTATTTGCCTAACCATCTCATAAAAAGTATAATTCTTACTACTTAAGGGGTTTAGAGCCGGTCGGGGAAGTGTAGGTCCACAACCGTAAAACCACATCAAAATCTAAAACAATCATGGGGCTTAATCTATGAAATTCGAAGGCACGGAAAATTATATCTCGACGCGGGACCTCAATCTCGCCGTAAACGCTTCGATAACACTCCAGCGCCCGCTTCTCATTAAAGGCGAGCCCGGCACGGGCAAAACGATGCTCGCGTTCGAGGTGGCCGAAGCCCTCGGGAAGGAGCTCATCACCTGGCACGTAAAGTCCTCGACGACGGCCCAGCAGGGGCTCTACGAGTACGACGCCGTCTCCCGCCTCCGCGACTCCCAGCTCGGGGACGACAGAGTGAACGACATCGCGAACTATATAAAAAAGGGCAAGCTCTGGGAGGCCTTCGAATCGGACGAGCAGATAGTGCTCCTCATCGACGAAATCGACAAGGCCGACATCGAATTCCCTAACGACCTTCTGTTAGAGCTCGACCGCATGGAGTTCTACTGCTACGAGCTGAGAGAAACCATCAGGGCCAAAGAGCGCCCGATAATCATCATCACGTCGAACAACGAGAAGGAGCTCCCGGACGCATTTTTGAGAAGGTGCTTCTTTCACTACATCAGCTTCCCCGACAGGGAAACGTTAAAGGCCATAGTAAAGGTCCATTACCCGAAGCTCGAAGGGAAGCTCATCGAAAACGCTATGAGCATCTTCTACGACCTTCGCGAGATCGACGGCCTCAAGAAAAAGCCTTCCACCAGCGAATTAATAGACTGGCTCAAGCTCCTCATGGTCGGGAAGATCACGGAATCCGAGCTCGGCGCGGTAGACCTCTCCGAGAGCCTCCCACCTTATGCGGGCGCTCTCCTCAAGAACGAGCAAGACCACGACCTCCTTTCCCGCATCAGGCTCAGGTTCAGGCGCTGATTGGGTGGGATGATTCGATTTGCGAAGGTGAGAAATGTTTCTCGATTTTTTTCTGCTTCTTAAAAACGACGGCATACCGGTGACGATAAGGGAGTACCTCACCCTCCTAGAAGCGCTCGACGAAGGCATAGCCGAGTACAGCGTGGATGATTTCTACTACCTCTCCCGCACGTCCCTCATAAAGCACGAGCATCACCTGGACAGGTTCGATCTCCTCTTCGGCTACTTCTTCGAAGGGGTTGAAAAGATAGATACCGAGGAATTCATGAAAATCCCGGAAGACTGGCTCAGGAAGAGCTTCGTCAACGCCCTCACCGACGAAGAGAAGGAGCTCATAAAAGGCATGGGCGGCCTCGACAAGCTACTGGAGCGCCTGAAGGAATTAATGAAGGAGCAGAAGAAACGCCACCAGGGCGGCAACAAGTGGATAGGCACGGGAGGCACGTCCCCCTTCGGGGCCTACGGCTACAATCCCGAGGGCATAAGGATAGGGCAGGACGAGAGCCGCCACAGAAGGGCGGTCAAGGTGTGGGACAAGCGCGAGTTCAAGGACCTCGACGACGGAGTCGAGCTCCAGACGAGGAACATGAAGATGGCGCTCCGCCGCCTCCGCATACTCACCCGCGAGGGCACGTCGGAAGAGCTCGACCTCGATAAGACGATAGACAAGACCTCGCGAAACGCCGGATACCTCGAGATAGAAATGGTCCCGGCGAAAAAGAACAACGTCAAGGTTCTCCTCTTCCTCGACATCGGCGGCTCCATGGACGACCACATCGAATTATGTTCCCGTCTCTTCTCCGCCGCCAGGTACGAGTTCAAGCACCTCGAATACTACTACTTCCACAACTGCCTCTATGAATTCGTCTGGAAGAACAACAAGAGAAGATGGCAGGAAGCGATACCGACCTTCGAAGTCTTCAACAAGTACAACAGCGATTATAAAGTTATAATTGTTGGTGACGCCTCCATGTCCCCATACGAGCTTCTGTATCAGAACGGCAGCGTCGAGCACAACAACGACGAAGCTGGCTTCGTATGGCTCGACCGCCTGAAGACCCGCTACCCCGACATCGTCTGGCTGAACCCCGTCCCCGTCCCGCAGTGGAAATACACCGAGTCCATAGGCATGGTCAAGCAGTTCATGAACGACCGCATGTTCCCGCTCACCCTCTCCGGCCTCCAGAAAGCCATCCGCGCCCTCAAGGACAGGAAGGTAAAATTCGAAGGGCATTAAAATTAATATTTGGATAGTATCAGATGATTGAAGTACTAACAGGGTTGTTGGTTTTTATTACAGGATTATATGCTTTATTTACATATAAAATACTAAAGGCTAATCAGAGCGTCGTTACAGAGATGCAAAACCAGAACGAGGCTCTGCGAAGACCCTATATAGTAATTTCTCCAGCATTATTTCCTAATAACATAATATTCTTTTTGAGGATTAGAAATACGGGTTTGACTGCAGCAGAAAATTTACGTCTAAGCCTTGATAAAAATTTTTATGAATTTGGTAAGATTGAGGATAGATGTAATCTAAAGTCCTTTAAGGCTTTTAATGATCCCATTGATTCTTTTGTGCCCGGAGCAGAAATGACTTTTTACCTTGCTCAAAGTTTTGTTGTCTTTGGAGAAAATGCGAATCCTGAAGTTACACCCAGCATATTTACAATAACTGCTGAGTACAGCTTTGGGAAAAAAACAGTGGTGGAAAAGACTGTCATAGATTTAAGACCGTACGCCCATAGTTCCCCTCCGCAAGATTCAATTTCATATGAGTTAAAGAAAATTCGGGAAATTTTAGCAAAGAAATAACATGATCCTCTCAATCGACCACATCAACTTCGTAGTCTCCGACCTCGAAAGATCGGTCAGGTTCTACACCGAGCTTCTCGGGTTCCACGAATCGAAACGCGCTCACCTCGAAGGTGAGTGGATAGAGAAAATCGTCGGTCTGAAAAGAGTCGTCGCCGACGTCGCCTTCATAGTCGCGCCCGCGGGCGAGCCCCGCATCGAGCTCCTCTGCTACAAAACCCCCGAGGGCGAATCCATACCCGCGAACTCCCTCGCCAACACGGTCGGCATCCGGCACATCGCCTTCAGGGTAGACGACATTCACGCCTCGGCGAAGAAGCTCCGTGACGCCGGGGTAAAGCTCCTCGGCGACCCCGTCATCGTCCCCGAAACGGTCGTCACACACGACGCCGGCCACAAGATGCTCTGCTACTTCCACGACCCCGACGGCATCCTCCTCGAAATCACCGAGTACAAATGATTCCAAACAGCTATCTTTAATCTTTTTTGGGTTGTCATTCCCAACGATTTCGAGCGAGCGAGGAATCGGACGCCTCCACATAAATCTTCGACGTTTATCCAGTACCGTTCAAAATTTGCCTATAAATCGGGAATCCATTTTTTAATTTGTCATCCTGAACTTGATTCAGGATCTCGTGTTTAATCTTTTCACTTGCCTCTTCTCCTCAATCGAAAATCAGCGTCCTGTTCCCGTAAACCAGGATCTTCCTCTTAAGGTGATACCACACGGCCTGCGACAGCACCACCTTCTCCAGGTCCCGCCCCTTTCGTATGAGGTCCTCGACACTATCCTTGTGCGTGATGCGGACGACGTTCTGCTCTATTATCGGCCCCGCGTCGAGCTCCGCGGTCACGTAATGGCTCGTCGCGCCTATGATCTTGACGCCCCGCTCGTACGCCGAATGATACGGCCTCGCCCCGGGAAACGCCGGCAGGAACGAGTGATGGATGTTTATTATCCCGTGCGGGTACTGCGACACGAAATCCCCGCTCAGTATCTGCATGTACCTCGCCAGGACGACGAAGTCTATATCGTACTCTTTCAAGAGCTCCATCTGCTTCTTCTCGGCCGCCGCCTTGTTCTCCTTCACGTTCGGTATAACGTGAAAGTTTATGCCGAACGCGCTCGCCACGGGCCCCAGGTCCTCGTGGTTGCTGATTATGAGCGGCACCTCGACGTTCCACTGATCGGACTGGGACCGCGACAATATATCGTGAAGACAGTGCGGCATCTTCGATACGAATATCGCCATCTTCTGGACGTAGTCCGAAAAATAAAGGCTCCACTTCATGCCGAACCTTTCCGCTATGAGCGTCTGAAAATATTCCCCTATCTTCTCCGAAGGAATGCTGAAATTCGTGAGGTCCCACTCGACGCGCATGAAGAACACCTTCTCCTGCGTGTCCACGTGCTGATCGAGATAAATTATGTTTCCGTCGTTCTTGAATATGAACTCGGTGATCGCGGATACGAGCCCCTTCCTGTCCGGGCAGTGTACGAGCAGTATCGCCGAGCGTACGTCCTTTCCGTTCTGTTCTGTCATGTCGCCTTCCGTAAGCGCGTGAGCGGCGGCCGGTCAGTCCCTTCCCATGAGCGCATAGATTTCGTCGTCGTTAAGGCCGAAGTAGTGCGCTATCTCGTGCTGGAGCACTTCTTCCACCCTGTCGGCTATCTCCTCGTCCGTCCGGCATATCTTCTCGATGTCCTTCTGGTAGAGGACGATCTCGTCGGGGAGCCTTATCCCCTCCCAGACGCTTCTCAGGTGGAGCGGGGTCCCCCGGTAAAGGCCGAGCAGAAGCCCCTCGCCCCTTATTTCCAGCTTTTCCAGGTCCTCCCGCGTGGGATAGTCCTCCACCTTGATAACGACGTTATCTATCTTCTTCCGAAACTCCTCGGGAATCCTGTCGTAGGCCTCTTCTACGAGCTGCTCGAATCTTTGCCTTTTCAAAGTCGGTTTGGTTTAACTTATGCGATTTAAGTGCTTAGTAAGATTATAATAAGAACCCGAATCTTTCAATCGCGGGGAAAGGGCAGGGGGTCGGCGTGGAGAAAACAATCGCCGCCCGATCCCATCCGGTTATTTATTCTTCGTATGCCCGCCTGAGCCCGGCTATATCCGGCTTCTCCATCTTTAGAAGGGCTTCCATAACCCTCTCCGCTTTCGACGGAACGATTTTTTGCATGATTCCAAGCCTCCCTCTTTATTCCCCTTCCGCTTACACATGCAGCCTTATAGAGCCATGTATTTTTGTTAGTTCGCTGTGCCTTTCCGGTAATCCCCGACAAACGAAATCAGCTCCGGGAAAAAGGCCCTGAAATTTTCCTCCAGCGCGCCGTAATTCCGCGCCACCTCTTCCGCCGCGCCCGGGAGGCTGTTCTTCCTCCCGAACCTCCTCTCGACCCTGACGGCTATCCTGTCCAGCGCCCGCCCGATCCCTTCGAGCTCCCTGTACGACCCGAGCCAGTCCTCTTCTATCATAAACCTGAGAATCTCTCTCGGCCTCGGGGGCATGAGCCCCGCGTTAGCGGCAAGCAGGCCGTAAGTCCTCTGGATGAAATCCCCGAGCGGGAGCTCCGAATAGTCGCCCCAGTTCAGGGCGAGAACGTGGTCGAACGCGAGGTCTACGATGATCCCCGAGAACTTTCTTCGCTCACGGCTTACGAGCCTCTTCGAGCTAATGACGCGCTCGTGCGAGTCGGTAAAGGCGTCTATCTTCCTGTGGATCCTGATTCCCTCGGCCACGCCGGGCGGGAATTCGTCCCCTATACGCCCCTTCACGAAATCCCCGAGCATGTTGCCGACGACCAGCTCCCCGGAATCCCCGGCCAGGTACATGTGCGCAAGGTAATTCACCACGCCCTCCCGGCTTCGCCCGGGCCCGGACGCCCCGTGTGCCGCCCTTTGCCAGGGGTCGTCAGTCTACTATATCCACGAGCTCGACGTCGAATATCAGAGTCGAGTTCGGCGGGATAACCGGCGGGAATCCCCTCTCTCCGTACCCGAGAGACGGGGGGATAATCAGCTGGCGCTTTCCGCCTTCCTTCATATCTGCGATGCCCTCGTCCCATCCCTTTATCACCTGCCCGACGCCGAGCGTAAACTCTATGGGCTCGCCCCTCTTCACCGAGCTGTCGAAAACGGTGCCGTCCTCCAGCTTCCCGGTGTAGTGAACCTTCACCTTCTGCCCGGTCTTGGGCTTCTCTCCCCGTCCTTCTTCTATTATTATGTACTCGAGTCCCGAATCGGTCTTCATAACCTTGCCCTCGCTTTTCTTTTGGTCTGTGCTCTGCTCGTCTGCATTCGCGTGTGCGGTCATAAGACCGAGGGCCATGACAGCCAATACTGCAAATGCGGTAAATTGTCCCGGATTTTTTCTGATCATTCGCGCCTCCTTTGGCGGTGGGGGATCGTTTCTTTTGCCTGCCACTCGATTGAGAAACTCTACCTGATGAAGCCCGTCCGGGGCAAACAAATCTTATACATAATAAGGCGACTGCTGGAAATACGTCTGAAACGAAGTATTATCACGAAATAGCGACGGCTGTGCCCGCCGTCCCGTACGGCCTCCGCCGCCCGGGTCGTTCCCGCCGCATTTTTCGATAATCTATGGTTTTTTATGCATCTTATTTTCCATTTCGCACCCCTCTTCGCAGCACAAAAATCCGGGCAATCTCCATCCCTGTTTTCTTCGCTTATGCGAAGAAGAGCATTGACAAGCCTCCTTTACCCTGTATTAATATCACTTTAGACAGAGCTCTGCCAAACCATAACGAGGAGGATTCTTATGGGATTCAAATACATACAATTTCAAAAGGAGCCTAACAATATCGGCGTCCTGACCGTTAACAGGCCGAACGTGTTGAACGCCCTTAACTGGGATACGCTCGGCGAGTTTAAGGTATTCCTCGAAGACATACTTCCCGGTGAGGAATTAAAAGCGCTCATCGTCACGGGTGCCGGGGAGAAGGCCTTCGTCGCAGGCGCCGACATCGCCCAGATGAACGAGATGAAGGAAAGGGATTTCCAGGAGTACGTCGATACCGCGCACAGGGTGTACGAGCTCATCGAAAACGGCTCTTGCCCCTCGATCGCGGCCATTAACGGCTACGCGCTCGGCGGAGGCTGCGAGCTCGCCCTCGCGTGCGACATAAGGATAGCGTCCGAAAAGGCGCGGCTCGGATTCCCCGAGGTAAAGCTCGGCATATTCCCCGGATGGGGCGGCACGCAGCGCGTAACGAGAGTGCTGGGCCTCGGGAAGACCAAGGAGCTCGTATTCACGGGCGAAATGATAGACGCCAACGAAGCCCTCAGGATCGGCCTCGTCGAAAAGGTCGTCCCCCACGACGAAGTAATGAAGGAAGCGAGGGACCTGGCCGGCGAGATTGCCAAAAGAGGGCCGATTGCAGTCAGGATGTCCAAGACGGCGATTAACGCCGGGTCCGAAATGGACCTTCAGAAGGCGCTCCTCCTCGAAAAGACGCTCGTCTCCCTCTGCTTCGATTCCGAGGACAGGGTAGAAGGCATGAACGCCTTCCTCGAAAAAAGAGAGCCCCTCTTCACCGGCAGGTAATCTCCTTAATTTGCGATAACGAGCTCACCGGCCCGTGCCCGCACGGGCCGGCACCAAAAGCCTTTCATCCACCTCGCAGCCGGCTGTTCCGAACCCCGGGCTCCTCCCCCGCCGGGGCCCGTCTCGCCCGCGCGTATTCAGGTTGACAAAAAACCCAATAGGAATAAAATCTATAATCCTCAGTTTTCACAGCGGAAATTCACGGAGTCCGGGAGGTTCTCGATGCTTGAACAGATGCACGATTTGAGCGGCAAAGTTGCCGTAGTGACCGGTGGGTCGAGGGGTATAGGAAAATCCATTTCCCTGGCTCTGGCCGAAGCCGGCGCCGATATTCTCCTCAACTATTCCCGCAGCGACAAGGAAGCCGACAAGATAAAGAAGGAGATCGAAAAGCTCGGCCGCAAATGTGTGACGGTAAGGGCGAACGTCGCGAATTTCCAGCAGGCCCAGGGCCTGGGCCTCGCCGCGAAGAACCACTTCGGCCGCGTCGACATACTCGTCAACAACGCAGGCATCAACCGCGACAGGACGCTCAAGAGAATGACCTTCGAGCAGTGGAACGAGGTGATACAAACGAACCTTTCGAGCGTCTTTAACTGCACAAAGGCCGTCCTCGACCTCATGTCGGAGCAGGGCGGCGTTATTATCTCCATCTCCTCCATCATAGGCGAGATGGGCAACCTCGGCCAGTGTAACTACGCGGCGACCAAGGCGGGCATAATCGGATTCACGAAGACAATGGCAAAGGAGCTCGCCAAGAGCAATATACGCGTAAACGCCATAGCCCCGGGCTTCGTCGAAACGGACATGCTCGGAACGGTCCCCGAGGACATCCGCGACCAGATTAAAAAGGAGATTGCGCTCGGCAGGTTCGGCACCCCCGAAGAAATCGCCATGGCGGTCATCTACCTCGCCTCTCCGGCCGCGGGCTGGATAACCGGCGTAACGCTGCGTATAAACGGTGGGCATTACATCTAAACGCCCGATTGGAAATCCTATGGGTCAAAGCGGCGGCCGGCAAGCCGCCGCTTTTTTCTTTGTGTGGTGATTTTCTTTAGTTAGACCTTTCTATGATCCAGTCGGAAACCTCCGGCCAAAGCCCCTTGAGCGATTTTCCGCTCACGGAAAGCCCTATGTGTCCGGCCGGGAATACGATGGTCTTCTTGTCCTCGCTTGAGACGAGGTCGTTGAAAACGATGCTCGACGCCGGCGGCACCAGGTGGTCGTTCTCGGCTATCAGGTTAAGGACCGGGCACTTTATATCCTTCAGGTGAACGGGCTTTCCGTTTATCTTGAGCTTGTCCTCGACGAGCTGGTTCTCCTGGTACAGGTACTTTATGAACTCCCTGTACACTTCGCCCGCGACGGGTATGTTGTCGTTGAGCCACTTCTCCATCGCGAGGAAGCTCTCGAGGAAAGCCTCGTTGTCCACGTTCTCGTAGAAGTTCACGTATTTCGAAACGAGGTTCTGTATCGGTTTCATGATGAGAAAGCCCGACTGGAGGAAATCCGCCGGCGCATTGCCGTAAGCGTCTATGAACTTGTCCACGTTGAAATTCGGCTTGTCGCCCCACAGGTTAAGCGTGCCCTCCACCTTGAAATCTATACCGGCCGTCATGAGTATCAGGTTCCTGACCTCTTCGGGGTGAAGCGCGGTATACATGGCCGACATGGTCCCGCCCATACAGTATCCGAGGATGTTCACCTTGTCCGAGCCCGAATGCTTCTTCACCTTCTGCACCACCTTGTGTATGTACCTGTTTATGTAGTGGTTGAGGTCGAGGTTCTTGTCCTCGTCTCCGGGCGAGCCCCAGTCTATGAGATAAACCGGTATCCCCTTTTTAAGAAGCACCTCGACCACGCTCCTTCCGGGCATAAGGTCGAGTATGTATGGTCTGTTAACGAGTGCGAACACTAATATGAGGGGCGTGGAGCAGGCTTCCTCCGTCTGCGGGTAATAATGCAGGAGCCTCAGCTTGTTCTCGGTGAATATCACCTCGTGCGGGCTGGCGCCCACTTCGACGTCCGGCGGGTTTAAAAGCGTTATGTCGAGCGCCTTTAAGAATTTTTCCCTTGCCTTCTCTACGTCGTCTAAAGCCGGAATGAATTTCGTGGATTTTGTCGCCATTTTTTTCGGTCTCCCCGGCCCTTGATTTTTGCGGCCGTGCGTATGAAATACGGATATGAGCGGCGCCCGTTTACTTCTTCTTCCGCGTGCTTGCGGCGGGCGGCGGTGTGCTTACATCGTCCAGCTTGTCTGTAAGATCGTTTATCTTTTCCTCGAGGTTGTTTATCGAGGAGAGCACCCGTTCGATGTCGGTCTTGGTCGGGAACCTCATGTTCTTTAGCACCTTCTCGACGGCTTCGTCGAAGTGCTTCTTAAGGCCCGACGAGTGCTCGACGGCCTTTCCTATGTTCGCGGCGAAGAGGGGGCTGTTCACCCACTTCTCCAGTATCTCCGAGGACGATTTCTCCCATGCGTCGTAGAACTTTTTATACTGCTCCATCGGGTCGTAATCTTCCGCCTCTTCGACGCCGGTTTTCACGAGCGGGTTTTTCTTCCACACGTCCATGGCCTCGGACATGGTCTTCTCCCACGCCTCGTAAAGTTTCTTGTATTGCTCTGAATAATCGAAGCTTTCGCTGCTCATTATTTCTTCTCCTTGGCTTTCCTCGCCGGTTTCTTCGCCGCGGCTCTTTTGGCCGCGGTCCTGGCGGGCCTCGACTCGAGGCTCGCTATCTTCTGTTCGAGCTCGGCTATTTTCGCTTCGAGCGAGTCTATTATATCGACCAGGCGGCCCATTTCCCTCTTTTGGGGCGAGCACCGGGTTTCGAGCGTTTGCTCTATAAAGCCGTGTATGTAATCCTTGAACTCGGACGATTTTTCGACGGCCCTGTCCATGAACGGGCTGTTCATCCATACGTCCATCATCTTGTTCGTGGACTCTTCCCACGATTCGTAGAGTTTCTTGAAGTATCCGAAGTAATACATTTCGGCGTACTCTTTCTGTTTGCTCACCACTTCCCTCCGGCCCGATCAGCCATACGATTTTATATACTCGCTACGTATATTATACTATATAACCCCGCTTGGGGAGAAACCCGGTGGGGTCCTTTTTAATGCTCCAGCGAGCTCACGAACCTGTCCACGGCGGAAAAAACCCTCTCCGCCGACTTCTGGTTCAGGTCCAGAAATTCTTTCGTATAGTTGTCCGAGGTCTTCTTCGCGGCCGCAAAGCATCGGTTCTGGAATTCGAGCAAGAGATCGAGCCCTCCGCCAATGTCCCACACGGCGTACTCGCCGGGCATCGAGCCGATTGCGGACTTGACCTGCTCGGCGTATTCCTTCTGTATCCTGTTCAAATGCTCCAGCTGGGAATCCACCAACCGCTTGTTCTCCTCGATGAGGGAATGAGCGGCGTCGAGCCCTATAAGATAATTTTCCTTTACTATTCCGCTTATCTCTTTTAGAGCCTCGCCGGAATTTCCGTTCGTAGCCGCTTCCGGTGTAACAATCTTCTGCGCTTTACTTTTCTGCATATGTTTACCTCTCCTTTCAGTACAAATATAATCCGGCAGGGCCTTTTGTCAAGGTTTTAGTTAGCAGTTGCACAATAATATTTCGTAATGATGAATGTAGGATGCGCTCCCGGCCTCGCTCTGGTCATAGCATTAGCGTAATTTCGTGGATTTCCCCGGAAACCGCATATTTGCCGTCGTCCCTGTAAATGCCGCCTGAAAACGGTAACTATATTCCTTGATGCGGATCCTCCTCGGCCTTGCCTTACTCCTGGGGCTTTCGGTCCTTGCTGCGCCGGGGCGCTCCCAGCCGGCGGCCCAGCCCGGGTCGCCCGCCGATACCGGGGTTCCTGCCGGCGGCGAAATTCCCGTCGGATGTCTTCTCCCACTCAGCGGAAAATACGCGGCCGTCGGCGAGAGGGCGCTCAAGGGCATACTCACGGCGGCGGGGCAGGGCCCGAGCCCGGGCGGTTACAGGCTCATAGTGAAGGACACGGGCAGCGACGGGCGGAACCTTCCCTCGGCGCTGGACGATCTCCTCGCCGTGCCCGGCCTCTCCTTCATAATCGGCCCCATCCCCTCTTCCTACGCCGCTGCCGCCGCCGGGCGGGCCGGCCGGGCGAAGGTCCCGATGATAATATTCCCCGTCTCGGAAAGCGAATCCCGGGGCGGCCCTTATGTCGCCGAGTTCTTCTACCCGCTCGAAGAGCAGGCAAAAGTACTTTCCTCCTACGCTGCCCGCGATCTCGGGGCGCGCACGTTCGGAATCCTCTACCCCGAAACCGGTTCCGGAAGGGAGCTCGCGGCGCTTTTCAAGGAGGCCGCGGCTAGCTCCGGCGGAAAGATAGTCTACGAAAAGGGCTATCCTCCGGGCGAGACCGGCCTCCCGGGCGAGACGGAATGGATAGCCTCCATAAGCCCCGACGCCATATTCATACCCGACGGGGCGTCTGCATCCGCCGAAATCATACTCCGCCTCAAGCAAAACCCGCGTCTCTCGGACGTCCTCTTCCTCGGCCCCGCGACGTGGAACAGCCCGCTCTTCCTCGAACTCGCCGGCGGCCGGATCGACGGCTTTGTCTACAGGGCCGTCTACACGGACTTCTTTCACTTCGGCGACGGCGACTGGGTGCGCTTCGGTAAAGACTTCGAGGCGCGGCACGGGGAGAAGCCGGGCTCCTTCGAATACCTTATATATAGCGGCGTCTCTCTCATGTTAAAAGCGGCGGACGGCGGTGGCGGCGACGGCCGGTCGTTCCTCGAATCGCTCGAAAAACTCGCCTCGTCTCCGGAATATAAAATAAAGAAAGACATTGCCGGGGGCCTTCGAATATCCCCCCTCCCGAGAATCCTCTCCGTTAGCAGGGGCGAGATTATCGAGATAATGAAGGTGAGGTGAAAGGGGGGGCCGGAATGCGGCGGCAGATCCCGCATGGTTATTTCTCTCGGTGGAATCGTCCTTTTCAAGGAGAGCCCCGGGGAAGTAACCGAAGAAGCGGAGAAGCGGCCCTCCGGGCTAATATTCCAGGAAATCGTGCTGGCCCGGCGATATGTAGCCGATTACGAACAGTGTAAAGAGGATTATCCCGAAGCCGAGCACGGCGCCGAAGGCCGCCTTCTTCCCTTTCCAGCCCGAAGACAGCCTGCCGTGGAGGAGTATCGCGTAAAGGAGCCAGGTCACCATCGACCACGTCTCCTTCTGCCCCCACACCCAGTACTCTCCCCATATCTCCTTCGCCAGGAGGAGCCCCAGCGCAAGCCCGATCGTCAGCAGCGGAAACCCCGTGAGAAGGCATATGTGGTTTATCCTGTCGAGCGTAGTCAGCGACGGCAATTTCCGAAGAAAGCTGCCCACGTGCTTCGATTTAATCTTTCTCTCCTCGAATATGTACAGCACGCCCGATATGAAAGCCACGGTGAAGAGCGCCTCTCCCAGGAGTATGAGCACTATGTGCACGAGCACCCACGGGTTCGTGAGCGAGGGGTCGTGCTCTATCATCCCCTTCGGCAATATAACGTGCGGGAGCGTCATGATAAACGCCAGCGGCGAGACGAACGTCCCGATTATGGGGGCGTTGAACTTTAACTGCGATCCTATAAACGCCATGGTGATGAAGAGGGCGAATAGATAGAGCGTGGTGTCGAGCCCCCCGGCTATGGGGACTCCCCTCACGAATAATACGGCGAGGCTCGCGGCCTGGAATACCGTACCCAGGACGACTATGTAAAACCCTATTCTCGAACCGCTTTTCTGGTTCATGAAAAGGTGGCCCATGTAGAATACCGTGGCCACGAAGTAGCAGAGAACGGGAACCCAGTAGAAGTCCATGTCTATATTCTATTAACCGTTGTCGTTAAATACAATAAAAGCTTCTGAATTATGAAACTTTTCAGGTCTATCCGGCGCCGGGCGGGACTGCCCGGAATGGCGGGTGTAGTTTAACACGTGCCGGTCAGGAATACGCCGCCTGTTTCAGGATTTCGGTCTGGTAATAGGCCGTCAGGGCGTCGACCAGCTCGTCGAGCTCCCCGTTCAGTATAGCCTCTATCTTGTACAACGTAAGCCCGATCCTGTGGTCCGTTATCCTGCCGTCCCTGTAGTTATAGGTTCGTATTTTCTCGCTCCTGTCCCCCGTTCCGACGAGGCTCTTTCTTGCGCTCGCTATCTCGTTCCTCCGCTTCTCCTCTTCCATATCGTAGAGCTTCGCCCGGAGCATCCTCATCGCGTGGGCCCGGTTCTTATGCTGTGACCTCTCGTCCTGGCACTGTACGACTATTCCCGTCGGCAGGTGGGTTATCCTTATCGCCGAGTCGGTCTTGTTCACGTGCTGCCCGCCCGGCCCGGACGCCCTGTACGTGTCGATCTTGAGCTCCGTCTCGTCTATGTCCACCTCTACCTCGTCCGGCTCGGCGAGGATCGCCACGGTGGCGGTAGACGTATGAATCCGCCCGCCGGTCTCGGTCGACGGCACCCTCTGCACCCTGTGCACGCCGCTCTCGTACTTCATGCGGCTGAATACGTTCTTCCCCTCTATCGCGGCCACGGCTTCCTTTATGCCGCCTATCCCCGTCTCGCTTATGCTTATCACCTCGACCTTCCACCTCCTGGCCTCGGCATACTTCGAGTACATCCTGAAGAGGTCCGCCGCAAATAGGGCCGCCTCGTCGCCGCCGGTGCCGGCCCTTATTTCGAGGAAGACGTTTTTTGCGTCGTTAGGGTCTTTCGGCAAGAGCAGCGTCCTGAGCTCGTTTTCGAGCCGCTCCAGCCCCTGCTCCAGCTCCTCCAGCTCCTCGCGCGCAAGCTCCCCGAGGTCCTTATCCTTCAAAAGGGCCTTGTTCTCCTCTATTCTTTCGAGCGTTATTTTATAGCTCCTGTATGTCTCGACTATCTCGTCGAGGTCCGAAAGTTCCTTGGAATACTTATGAATTTCCGGCGGACTGATGTCCGGGCTGTTTAAATTCCGCTCTATTTCGAGGTACTTTTTCTCGACTTCCTCGAGCCGCTTGAGCATACCGGTTTCTGGCATTTCAGACTAATATCATCACACATCTTGCATAAATTTCAAGATAAGATTAAACTTGTGATGTGTAAGACAATGGAAACAATGGATATTCTAGAAGGCAAAATCAAAGAGGCTTTGTCGAGGAAAACAAGGCTCGAGGTGGAGCATAAAAACCTCCTTGAAGAAGTATCGAAACTCAGGGATAGTGTCAAGAGACTGGAAAAAGAAAGAGATGAAATAAAGCAGAAGCTCGACAGGGTTATTGAGAAGGTCGAGATATATTTGAGCAGGTCAGAGGCATAGGTTGAAGCGTCTTAAGATAAGGTTTTTCGACATCGAGTATTTCATTAAGACAGATGCTGACGAGAGTTACGTTCAGGAGATAGCTTCTTATCTCGAACAGAAGATAAAGGAAATCTCCGGCCAGGAGAGCGGCGCCGCCGTGCCGAGGCCGGTTTTGCTTGCCATGCTGAAGATTGCCGATGATTACTTCAAGCTACTGAAGGACTTCAAGGAATTTAAAGAAAGTGCCGAAGAGAGATCTAGCAGATTGGTCAAAATATTGGATAACTCCCTCAACGATAAAGAAACATTCGGTTTGGACGAAGGCGTTCTTAGAGAAGGACTCGGAAGAGAAGAACTGGAAGACTCGTATAAATACAGATGATTTTAAAAGGGTTAAAGAGCTCCGTTCCGTTCCCGAAGCAGGGGGTTTAAATCTTTTCAGAGAGAAGGATTCCGTCCGCTCTTTTGTACTGGATCTGAGGATAAACAGCCGCCGTGAAGAGCTCGCGCTCAAGAGCGGGTCCATATTCCGGAGGCTCGCCGCACTCGAATGCTACGGGGCCGCGGCCCGCATAGCCCTTTATTCCCCCGTCAGAAACGAAGTCGATACATCCGCAATTTTCAGCGACATAACGGCCTCCGGCAAAGAGGCTTATTTCCCCGTAGCCCGGGAAGGCGGTCTCGTATTCCGGAGGGTGAGCGATTTGTCCGCGCTCTCCCCCGGCGCCTACGGCATTCCCGAGCCCCCGGCCTCGGCCCCGGCGGCCGACGTCTCGGGGCTCGACCTAGTCCTCGTTCCCGGCGTGGCTTTCGACGTTTCGGGAAACAGGATCGGTTACGGGAAGGGATATTACGACCGCGCGTTGTCTGCAGTCCCGCGCGGAAAGAGAATTGCCCTCGCGTACGGCTTTCAGGTGCTGAAATCCGTGCCCCGGGGGGAGCATGACCTCGGTTGCGGTATGGTGATAACGGAATCGGGGGTATTTATCGCAAGAGAATAACAGGAGGTAGCCAAAATGTCTGCATGGATAATATCGGCCGTGTTCGCGGCCGTAGCTTTCGTGCTGGGTTTTTTGCTTCATCACCTTTACAGACAAATGGAACTTAAAAAGAAGATTGGTCTAAAAAAGGACGAAGCCGAAATTATCGTCGAAAATGCCAGGAAGGAAGCGGAAAAGGTAAGGATTCAGGGTGAATTAAAAGCCAAGGAGATAGTAGAAAAGAGAACGTCGGAAATAGAATTCGAGGTAAGGGAGAAACAAAAAGAGCTGTTCAAGGCCGAAAAAAGGGTCCAGAAGCGTGAAGAAGTGCTCGACAAGAAGTACGAGGCAGTTGAAAAAAGAGAGTCCGAAGTCACGAGGAAAGAGCGTGATCTCGTCACCAAAGACCAGGCGCTTTCCGACAAACAGAGGGATCTCGACTCCGTAATAGACGAAGCGAGAAAGAAAATAGAAGACATAGCTGGCATGACGCAAGAGGCCGCGAAGAACGAGCTCGTCAACATCATCGAGGACGAAGCCCGCCACGAGGCCGCCAGGAAGCTGAAACAGATTGAAGAGCAGCTCAACGAGGACGCCGAGCGCAGGTCCAAGGACATAATCGCCCTCGCCATACAGAAATACTCGGGCGAGTACACGAGCGAAAAGACCATCTCCGTCGTAAACCTCCCGAACGACGACATGAAGGGGAGGATTATAGGCCGCGAGGGCAGGAACATAAGGTCCATCGAGGCGAGGACCGGCGTCGACATCATAATCGACGACACCCCCGAGACGGTAGTAGTTTCCTCGCTTAACCCCATACGAAGGGAGATAGCGAGGATTTCCCTCGAAAAGCTCATAAACGACGGCAGGATCCACCCGGCCCGCATCGAAGAGATAGTCTCCGACGTCGAAAAAGAAGTCGAGCGCGAGATTCAAAAGGCCGGCGAGGCGGCGCTCTTCGACCTCGGCATCCCGTCGATGCACCCCGAGCTCGTAAAGCTCGTCGGGAGGCTCAAGTACAGGACCAGCTACTCCCAGAACATACTCAACCACTCGATCGAGGTCGCATTCATATGCGGCATACTCGCCGCCGAGATCGGGTACGACGTAAAGCTCGCCAAGAGGGGAGGGCTCCTTCACGACATCGGCAAGGCCGTAGACCACGAGATCGAGGGCTCCCACGTCGACATCGGCGAAGACCTCGTCCGTAAGTACGGCGAGCCCAAGGAGATAATCGAGGCCGTCGCCATGGCGCACGACCCTCACCCCCAGCTCCTCCTGGCCATCCTCGTCCAGGCCGCCGACGCCATCTCCGCCGCCCGTCCCGGCGCACGGAGAGAGACGTACGAAGCCTACGTCAAGCGTATCAACGACATCGAGAGCATCGCGGGCTCGTTCCGCGGCGTCGAGAAGTGCTACGCCATACAGGCGGGCCGCGAGGTCAGGGTCATAGTCGAAAGCTCCAAGGTGAACGACGAAGAGGGCGCGCTCCTCTCGCACGAAATAGCGAAGAAGATAGAGCGCGAGGTCGCCTACCCGGGCCAGATAAAGATAACCGTAATAAGGGAAGTAAGGTCCACGGCCTTCGCGAGCTAAACGCCGCACGGCACGGTAGCTTTGGAAAAGTCGCCGGGGAAATCACCGCCCCGGATTATAAAATAGAAACCCGCCGGCCTCCCCAGTGGAGACCGGCGGGTTTTTCGTTTGCGTTTTCAAATATGGAATCTTATTTCGCTTTCTTGTTGAGCGCGCCCTTGGCCGCCGCGAGCCTCGCTATCGGCACCCTGAACGGCGAGCAGCTGACGTAATCGACGCCCACTTCGTTCGAATACTCGATGGACTGCGGGTCCCCGCCGTGCTCGCCGCATATGCCCACCTTGAGCCCCGGCCTTATGCTCCTTCCTTTCTGTATGGCGAGCTTCATGAGCTCTACGACGCCCATGTCGAGCGTCAGGAACGGGTCCTTCTCCATTATCGTGACTTCTTTCCCGTTGAGAGCCACCTTGTTGTTCATGTAGGTCTTGATGATCTTCCCCGAATCGTCCCTCGAAAGCCCGAACAGCATCTGCGTAAGGTCGTTCGTCCCGAAGGAGAAGAATTCCGCCTCGGTCGCGATCTTGTCGGCGGTGACGGCGGCGCGCGGCACCTCTATCATGGTGCCTATCTTGTACTCGATCTTCTTCTTCGAGCCGGCGAGGACCTCCTTCGCCACCTCTTCGATAACGTCCTTCTGCGATTTCATCTCGGTCACCATCGACACGAGCGGCACCATTATCTCGGGCAGCACCTTCTCGCCCTCTTCGGCGACCTCGCGCGCGGCCTCCAGTATGGCCCTCGCCTGCATCCTCGTGATGTCGGGGATGAGTATTCCGAGCCTGCATCCCCTGAGGCCGAGCATGGGGTTGAATTCGTGGAGCTCCTCCACCCTTTCGAGAAGTAGCCTCTTCTTTTCGAGAACCTGGGGGGACTTCTTCTTCCGCTCGAGCTCCTTTATCTCCAGCTTGAGCTCATCGCGTTTCGGAAGGAACTCGTGGAGCGGCGGATCGAGGAGCCTTATGGTTACGGGGTATCCCTTCATGTTCCTGAAGAGCTCTTTAAAGTCCTTCTTCTGCATCGGGAGGAGCTTCGCGAGGTACTTGGCCCTCTCCCCTGGCGTCTGTGAAAGGATCATGTCCTGCATGATTCCGATCCTGTCCTTCGCGAAGAACATGTGCTCCGTCCTGCAGAGCCCGATGCCCTCGGCCCCGAACCTGTATGCGATTCTCGTATCCTCGGCGGTGTCGGCGTTGGTCCTTACCCCGAGGGTCCTTATCTTGTCGGCCCAGCCGAGGATCGTCGAGAATATCCTGTAATTCTCCGATTCCTCGGGCCTGAGCTTGTCCTCCACTACCTGTATTATGTCCGACGGTATCACGGGGACGTGGCCCGAATACACCTTGCCCACGAACCCGTCGAGGGATATGTAATCCCCCTCTTTCACCTTAAACTCGCCCGAGTGAAAGCATTTCTTCTTTTCGTCGATTATTATGTCCTCGGCCCCGACTATACATACCTTCCCCATCTGTCTTCCGACGACGGCCGCGTGGCTCGTCCTTCCGCCCCTCGCGGTAAGCACCCCCTCGGAAGCCGCCATCCCCTTTATGTCGTCGGCGCTCGTCTCTTTCCTGACGAGTATCACCTTGTCCCCTTCCCCCCTCATCCTGACGGCGGTGTCCGCGTCGAGCGCAACCTTTCCGGATACCGCCCCGGGCGATGCCGCGAGGCCGCTCGCGATCTCGCTCTGCTTCTCCCTGGCGACGGGGTCGAATATCGGGAAGAGGAACTGCTCCAGGTGCTCGGGCTCGATCCTCGCCAGCGCCTCTTCCTTCGTAATGAGCCTTTCCTTCACCATGTCGTACGCTATCCTGAGGGCTGCAAGGCCGGTCCTCTTTCCGTTACGCGTCTGGAGGAAGTAGAGCTTCCCCCTCTCTATGGTGAACTCGAAGTCCTGCATGTCCTTGAAGTGCTTTTCGAGTATCTTCGCTATTTTTAACAGCTCCTTGTAAACCTTCGGAAGCTCGCGCTCGAGCTCCTCTATGTGCTTGGGCGTCCTTATCCCCGCGACGAGGTCCTCGCCCTGGGCGTTCATGAGACACTCCGCGTAAAGGCTCTTCTCGCCGGTCGCCGGGTCCCTCGTAAAGCCGACCCCCGTTCCCGAATCGTCGCTCATGCTGCCGAACACCATCGCCTGAACGTTCGCGGCCGTGCCTATGTCGTCCGGTATGCCGTACTGTTTTCTATAGAATATCGCCCTCTGGTTGTTCCACGATAGGAACACGGCATTTATCGCCATGTAGAGCTGGTCTATGGGTTTCTGCGGAAAGTCCTTTTTCGTTTTCGACTTAACGAGCTGCTTCGATTTCTTTATCACTTCCTTCACGATTTCAGGAGTGAGCTGCGTATCCTCCTTTATGCCCGCCTTCTTCTTCACCTCGTCGAATATGTGCTCGAACTCCTCCTTGTCTATTCCCAGGACGACGTCCGAGAACATCTGGACGAGCCTTCTGTAGGCGTCCCATACGAACAGCGGATTGTCCGTCTTCTCCGAAAGCCTCTCCGCCGTTTCGTCGTTGAGCCCGAGATTGAGTATCGTATCCATCATCCCCGGCATGGAGAACTTCGCCCCCGAACGGACCGAAACGAGAAGAGGGTTATCCGGGTCGCCGAACTTCTTGTCCATCAGCTTTTCGAACTTTCCCAGGCTCTGCTCTATCTCCTTTATGATCCCCGCCGACAGCTTCCCGCCGTTGTCGTAGAATTCCTTGCACGCTTCGGTGCTTATCGTGAATCCCGGGGGCACGGGTATTCCTATCTTGGTCATCTCGGCGAGGCCGGCGCCTTTTCCGCCGAGGACGTCCTTCATGTCCCCCTTTCCTTCGGCCTTCCCGTTTCCGAATAGATATACGAATTTCTTCATTGCCGCTTCCTTCTGGTATAGAGTTTGATTTTAAGCCCTGTGGTTAATCCATAGTTTTCTTTTTTATGTGCTCAGCTTCGAGAAATCGGCTATCGTGAAAAAGAGCTCCCTGATTTCCCCGAGCATCGAAAGCCTGTTCCGTTTCAAATCCTCGTTCTTGTCCATGACCATTACGTTATCGAAAAACCTGTCTACGGGTTCCTTGAGGTCCTTCATAACTGCCAGGGCGCCCTTATAATCCCTTTCGGCCATTCTTTCCCCGGCCCTGCTCCGCGCGGACTCGAAAGAAGTGAAGAGCTCCCTTTCGACCGGCTCCGCGAAAAGCGCTTCGCTCACTTCGCCCCCCGGCTGCCCCTTCACTATATTCACGACACGCTTGAATGCGATGCCGAGCGATTCGAAATCCGGGGCGTTTCTGAATTCGGCCAGGGCCTCTATTTTCCTCTTCGTCTCGACTATGTCGCCGAACCCCGCGCCGAGCACCGCATCGACGACGTCCTGCGGGAAGCCGTCGGCTATCATGAGGTTTCGGAACCTCTCCCTCACGAAATCCATTATCCCGCCGAGCGTCTCCTCTCCCCTGCCGCTGAGCTTACCCCCGGCGCGGCTCTCTATCGCCCCTGTCCCGGCCCTGAAAAGGGCCTCCGGGTCGAGGGCGAATCCTTTTTCGAGAGCTATATTTATTATTCCTATCGCCTGCCGCCTGAGCGCGTAGGGGTCCGAAGCCCCCGTCGGCACGAGCCCGGCCATGAAACAAGCCGATATCGTATCGGCCTTGTCGGCGATGCCGAGTATAGATCCCGCGGCAGTCTCCGGGAGGTCTCCCGCGCGCGAGGTCGGCATGTACTGCTCCTCTATGGCGGCTGCGACTTCCTCTCTTTCCCCCGCGAGCCTCGCGTAGTATTTCCCCATGATGCCCTGGAGCTCGGGGAACTCGAAGACCATCTGCGTCGCTAGGTCGGCCTTCGACAGCTCCGCCGCGCGCACCGCGTCTGCAGCCGCTTCCCCGCGCCCGACCGATTCCGCTATCACGCCGGCCAGCCCCTTCAGCCTTTCGGTCTTGTCGTAATAGCTCCCGATTTCCGAAAGGAAAACCATTCCCCTTAATTTTTCGAGGCGCGACTCGAGCCCCGCGTTCCTGTCCTCGTCGTAAAAGAACCGCGCGTCCGTAAACCTTGCCTTTATAACCCTCTCGTTCCCCTTCGAAACGACGCTCCCGTCCTTCACCCTGGTCCCCGAAACGAATATAAAATGCGGAAGGAGCTTCCCCGGCTCCGCCCTGGAAAATACGGGGAAGTATTTTTGATGGTTCTTCATGACGCTAATGAGAACCTCTTTCGGGAGCTCGAGGAAATCCTTCTCGAAATCCCCCTTCAGCACCACCGGGTACTCGACGAGATAATTCACCGTTTCTAAAAGCTCGGGGTCGTCCTCCACGGTTCCGCCTATCGACTCCGCGAGCTTTCTCACGTCTTCCCGGATAATGTCCTTTCTCTTCTCCTGGCCTAAAACGACGAACCCCCCTTCGAGCCCGCGCGAGTAATCCTCCCACCCGGAGGCCTTGAAGGGCTTCGGGCTCATGAACCTGTGCCCGCGGCTCCTGTTCCCGCTCTTCACGCCGCCCACGGTGAATGAAATCGTCTTCCCGGCGCAAACGGCCAGGATCCACCTTATCGGCCTTACGAAGGTTACGTCCCCGTCTCCCCACTTCATCGATTTTCTAAAAGGTATTGATGTGATTATTTCAGGTAACAGCTGTTTGAGTATTGCGTCGGTTTTTTGTCCCTTGACCCGCCTTATCACCGCCAGAAGCTCGCCCTTGTCCCGGCTCACTCGCACGAGGTCGCCCACGTCCACGCCCTGGGACTTCGCGAACCCGAGCGTCGCCTTCGTCGGGTTCCCTTCCGCGTCGAAAGCTATCCTGACGGGCGGCCCGTAAGACTCGACGGACCTGTCCTCCTGCTTTTCGGCGAGCCCCGTTACCCTGAGGACGAGCCTCCTCGGCGTGCCGAAGGCTTCGGCCGCCTCGAACGGAACGGCGCTTTCCCCCAGCTTCCTCGTTGCGATGGAAGCCAGGCTCTCTATCGCGTCGTTCATGAATCCCGCCGGGATTTCTTCTGTCCCTATCTCCAGTATCAGCTCTTTGCCCATGGATCTTTTAAAGCCAGGGGATATCCCATCGCCTCCCTTTGTCTCAGGTACCCCTCGGCGCACATCTTCGCGAGCGCCCTCACCTTGCCTATGTACGACGCCCTCTCGGCGACGCCTATGGCGCCCCGGGCGTCCAGCAGATTAAACGTATGCGAACATTTAAGGCAGTAATCGTAAGCCGGTAGGGGCAGCTCCTTTTGCGCCAGCTTCCTCGACTCGGCTTCGAATTTATCGAAAAGGTCCCGGAGCATCTCCGGGTCCGATTCCTGAAAGTTATACGTCGAAAATTCGTACTCGTCCCTGTGGTGTATCTCGCCGTAAGTGACCCCCTTCGTCCATTCTAGGTCGTACACGCTCTCTACCCCCTGGAGGTACATGGCGATCCTCTCCGTGCCGTACGTTAGCTCGGCGGAAACGGGCTTTAAGTCTATGCCCCCCGCCTGCTGAAAATAAGTGAACTGCGTTATCTCCATACCGTCGAGCCACACTTCCCACCCGAGCCCCCACGCGCCCAGCGTCGGCGACTCCCAGTCGTCCTCGACAAACCTTATGTCGTGCGCGAGCGGGTCTATCCCCAAATGCCGGAGGCTGTCGAGGTAGATCTCCTGTACGTTATCCGGCGACGGCTTTATTATCACCTGGAACTGGTAGTAGTGCTGGAGCCTGTTCGGATTCTCCCCGTATCGTCCGTCCGTCGGACGCCTCGAAGGCTCCACGTACGCCACGTACCACGGCTCCGGGCCGAGACACCTCAAAAACGTCGCGGGGTGAAACGTACCCGCGCCCTTCTCCGTGTCGTAAGGCTGCACTATGATGCACCCTTTTTTCGCCCAGTAGCTCTGGAGTGAAAGTATCAGTTCCTGAAAAGTCATCTATAAAACCCTATCGGATAAAATCCTTCCTTCCCGAAAAAATTCGACGGAAAATAATACCATTATATAAATTTTTTGGAAATGCATGGCGGCGGCAATCTTGGTCACCGGCCGAAATCGGGCATTTTTCTTCCTGTGGTGTCCGGCGCGGGACGGTTCGATCCATCTCCCGGGCTCTCGTAGACAAACCCTGCCCCTCAGGTATCTTTCAAACCCGTTATGGCGAAGACAACATACAAAAGCTCCGGGGTCGATATAGACGTCGGCAACCTCTTCGTCGAGCTCATAAAGCCGCTCGCGAAATCCACCGCGAACAAGAGCGTCCTCGGTAAAATAGGCGGCTTCTCCGGGGCTTACGAGCTGCCGGCGGGCAGGTATAAAAGGCCGGTCCTCATGGCGGCGACGGACGGCGTCGGAACGAAGCTCAAAATAGCCTTCATGACGGGCAAGCTGGGCACCGTTGGCATTGACCTCGTCGCCATGAACGTGAACGACCTCGTCGCATGCGGCGCGGAGCCCCTCTTTTTCCTGGATTATCTCGCAACCTCGAATCTAAAACCCAAAGAAGCCGCCGAGATCATAAAAGGGATAGTCGCGGGCTGCAAGGCGGCCGGGTGTGCGCTCCTCGGGGGCGAGACGGCCGAGATGCCCGGGTTCTATAAGAACGGCGAGTTCGACCTCGCCGGCTTTGCGGTCGGCATAATCGACAAGGACGATATTATAGACGGCTCCCGCGTAAGGGCCGGCGACGCCGTCATAGGCCTCCCTTCGAGCGGCCTTCATTCGAACGGCTACTCCCTCGCCAGGAAGGTCCTCCTCGAAAAGAAAAAATACAGGCTCGATGCGAAAATCGCTCCGCTCTCTCGCCCCCTCGGCGAGGAGCTCCTCGAACCGACCCGCATATACGTCAAAACGATACTCGGGCTCAGGCGCGGTTTTCAGATAAACGCCGCCGCGCACATCACGGGCGGCGGCCTCCTCGAAAACATCCCGCGCGTTCTCCCTAAGGAATGCGCCGCCTCCCTCGATTCCTCCCAATGGAAGATGCCCCCCGTTATGGACCTCATCGAAAGGGAAGGGCGGGTCGATCGCGACGAGATGCTGCGGACGTTTAACTGCGGCGTCGGGATGATAATCGTGGTGCCTTCCGAAACTGCGGACGCGGTCTTGAAGAAGCTCCGCGGCATGAAGGAGAAGGCCTCGGTTATAGGCGAGATAGTAAAGAAACGTCCGCGCGGCGCGGGCGTAATCGTGTCGTAGTTATTAGCCCTACCTTATAAACCCGCCGAACTCGTATATGAACGTGGCCTTAATGTTAAGGACCTCGAGCGAGCCCCACGCTTCGGGGAAAGGGGCGAAAGGCGAGGCCGCCCTTATGGCCCTCATGGCCTCCTGGTCGAGCCGCGCGTACCCCGAGGACCTCAAGAGCTCTATATTCGCCAGCTCCCCGTTCCTCTTTATCGTAAAAACTAGGTACAGCTGTCCCTGCTCCCCGTGCATGCGCGATTCCTGGGGGTATCCCCAGACGCCCTCTATCTGCCTCTTCAGCTTGGCGAAGTAGGAGATGTACTTATACTCCGTCGTGCTGAGCTCGACTGTATCCTCTCTCTTGTTAACGTCCCTCGCGCCGAGATAATCCTGCGTGTTCTGCGATTCCTGGGGGAACGTGCTCGGAACACCGCTGAAAAGGGCCTCCCTCGTTATTTCCGAGGGGTCCTTCGTCGGCGTCCTTTCCCGCGCCGCTTCCTTCGTGGTGGTTTCCTTCCTGAGCTCTTCCTTGGGAAGCGCCGCCAGGGCCTCCTTTCTCATCTGCTCCTCTTTCTCAACCTGCTTCTTCACTTCCTCGCGCTTGGCGACCTTGGCTTCGGGCTTCTTTTCCGGCTTCTTCTCGACGGGCTTTTCTTTCTTTACCTGGGGCTTCGGCCGGGGGGCGGGAGGGACAGCCGGCACTGGCTGCGCCGGGACGGACGGGGCTCTCTTCGTAAACTCGTCGCGCGTCTTTTCCTCGGGCGCGTCGTGTGACCTCTCCGCCAGGCGCTTCGTTTCCTTTGGCGGCTTCGTTTCCTTCTCTTTGGGTACGGGGATGTCCGTTATCTCGATGAATTCGGGCTTTTTTTCTTCCTTGGCTACCTTCGGGGCAAGGTCCAGCTGGTATACGACGAAGAATATCAGTAAAAGGAGGTGAAACAGGACGGAGCCGATAATAAAAGGCAGTAAATCGCCCTTCTTCTTCCGCCTCTTGTGCCTTATGTGTATCTGCCTCACGGATTATAATGATACCACTGGGTATTCCCCGATTCTATTGTTCTCAGGGCCCTTTTTCACTAAAGCTGACAATCAGCTTTAATATAGCGGAGTTCCATCCGCTGGGCCCCGGGGCGTCCGCAACGGCCATCCCTGTGATGCTGACCCTCTCGTCGTATCCTCCGCCCGGCTTCCGGACGAGAATCGGTATGTCCACCGCCTTCAGCATCGAAAGGTCGTTAAGGCTGTCCCCGATCCCGGCGGTCTCGACCACGCCCCATTCCCTGACGTATAGCCCCTTCAGTATGGAAACGGCCTTACCCTTGTCGCTCCGCCCCAGTATGTGATGGAATCTCCCGCCCTGCGTGTGTGTTAACCCGCGTTTTTCGATTTCGCCGACGACTGTCTCTTCCGCCTCGCTGCCCCCGCCCACGACGAACGGCTCCCCGTACTCCCGCTCGCGGACGAGCCCGGCGTCCTCTTCGCCGAGCCCCGCGAGCTCCATCACTTCCTCGACGCCCATATCCGAGACGCCCCTTATCTCTATGCCCGTCCCGCGCCGAATGTCTTCGAGCGCCCGGACGACCTCCCGGTGCGGGGCCCCGAGCTCTATTACGAGATACCCGTCCTCCTTCCTGTCGTATACGAAATCCCCTCTGAAATACCCCTCTGGTACGAATATAGCGCCGCCGTTCTCGGAAATGAACGGATCGGTATTCCCCGTAAGCCGCCTCCACTTCTCTATCTCGGCCCTGGTCTTGCTCGTAGTGAATACGACTGGGACGCTCTCCGATTCGAGCGCCGCCAACGCCTCCCGGGCGGGCCCGAACGAATACGTGTCGTGGTCGAGCAGCGTTCCGTCCAGGTCCGTGAACAGAACGAGCCTAGGCATTGTCCTTCTCTACGGCATCCTTCAGCTGATCGAGTATGTCGGGGATTGCCGAAGTAACCCTGCTCCAGTTCGGAATGAGGGGCGAGCCCAGCGGGTCTTCGAGGAACTGGTGGCTCGCGATCCTTATCCCCTTGGCGAACGTCTCCACCGCGAGCCCCTCGTCGTGCCTGTCGAAGAAAAGGCTGTTTATGGCCGCGTCGTCCTCGTACATCTTTATAGTGTCCTGCGCGATTTTAAGGTACGTGACTAAAAGCGTGTTGAATATGTTGTCCGAGAATACCACGCCCTCGGACGAAAGCGTCCTGAAGAGCGACTGCGATATGTCGGCGCACATCTTGAGGAGCCCGCCCTTCTGGTCGTCGGGGGATACCTCCTGGTGCTTGTGGTCGTAATTGTCCGCAAGGTCCACCTGGCACACCCTCTTTAGGGAAACGTTCCTGAACACCTCCGCGAGCGAGCCCACTTCGAGCCCCCAGTCGGCCGGGATCCTGTTCACCCTCACGAGGTCCGTCCTCATCGAGAACTCCCCGGCCAGCGGATACCTGAAGCTGTCCAGGTACTCCAGGAACGGAAGGTGCCCGAATATCTTTTTGAGCGCCCTTACGACGGGGGATATAAAGAGCCGGGTCACCCTTCCGAACATCCTGTCCGTAACCCTAGAATAGTAGCCCTTACAGAACTCGTAATCCATGTTCGGGTTCGCTACCGGGTAACAGAGCCTCGCGAGGAGCTCCCGTGAATATGTCAGTATGTCGCAGTCATGAAGGGCTATCACCTCGCTCTTCTCCCCGGCGAGGACGTATCCGTACGCTATCCACGCGGCCCTTCCTTTCCCGGGGTCCCCGGCGTGGAGCCTGTTCTCCTTGAGGAGGTTAAAGACGGACGTCATCCTCTCCCCGTCGTCCCAGATTATCTTGTAGTTCTGCGGCAGTATAGAAAAATACTCCTGCGCGTGCCTGAACTCGTCCTCGCTCGCCCTTCCGAGGGTTATCACGATTTCGTTCAGGTATTTAACGTCCTTGAGCTTCTTCAATATGTCCTTGAGAGCCTTTCTCTTGAGCTCCGAGTAAAGGCACGGGAGAACCAGTGCGATAGGCCGCGTATCGCAGAATTCCTCGAGCTCAGATTCGAGCTGCGAAACGTTATTCCTGTTAAGCCTGTGAAGCGTCGAAATTGTTTCTGTCTGATAGAAATCGCTCATTCTAGTTGCCTCCGGACGTAGAAGGATAACATATACGTTATGGCCACCGTAACCCTTTTCGGTATTTCGGCGGGAATGGGGAGAGAATTAAAATTCCCGCACGGCTGGGATTTGTCAAAATAAATACTTGACGCCGACGAGTCCGAGGACGAGGAGAACAAAGAAGAGCGTAACCAGCAAGTTAAAATATTTATCGATGAAAGATTTTGTTCCGGCGCCGAAGAAATATATGAGCCCCGCTTCGAGAAAGAACCTCGCCGACCTCCCTATGACCGAGGCCGCTATCAGGGTCGCGAGGCTTATCTGGAACACCCCAGCGGTAACGGTAAAAACCTTGTACGGAATGGGCGTGACCGCCGCGGTAAGAACGGCGACGAACGCGTTATTCTCGTACTGCGTCCCGACGAGCTCGAACACCTCCCGGCTGAAAACGTAGGCGAAGAAGAAATCGTCTACGAGCTCCCATATCGCCCATCCTATGAGATAACCGAATATCCCTCCCAGGACGGACATCGCCGAGCATATGGCGGCGTACCTGAAAGACCTCTCGGGCTTTCCCATGCAAAGCGCCATGAGCAGCGGGTCGGGCGGGACGGGGAAAAACGAGGACTCTATGAACGAGACGACGGACAGCGCCGTCACGCCGTATTTCGTATCCGACCACCCCAGGACCCAGTCGTATATCCTTCTTATCATGCTCAGGGCCTTTCGGGCAGGTCTCCCCTCAACTTGTCCAGAAATCCGTAATCCGTAAGGTCAAGGCTTATGGGGGTCACCGATACGTACCCGCTCTTGACGGCCGTTATGTCCGAGTTCTCGATGTCTACCGATCCGAGCTCGTACCCGCCTATCCAGTAATACTTCTTCCCGCGCGGGTCCACTTTCTCCACTATCGGCTCGCCGTAGACGCGCTTTCCCTGTCTCGTTACGAGTACGCCCCTTATGTCGCCCCGGGGCATGTGCGGCACGTTCACGTTCAGTATCGTCGCCGGCGGGAGCTTCGAGCGGAGAACGTACTCCGCTATGAGCCGCGAATAATAGGCCGCAGCCTCGAAATTGAAGTCCACCTTCGTCGCGAGCGAAACGGCTATAGACGGCACGCCCAGGAGCGCTCCCTCCATCGCCGCGCTCACAGTCCCCGAATACGTTATGTCGTCCCCGAGGTTCTCCCCCTTGTTTATACCCGAGACGACGATATCGATTTTCCGGTCCTTGAGTATTCCGTTAACGGCGATGTTGATACAATCCGTCGGCGTTCCGTCCACTGTATAAACGTTGTCCGATATCCGTTCTATCCTGAGCGGCCGGTAAAGGCTCAGCGAGTGGCTCACGGCGCTCTGGTCCCTGTCCGGGGCGACCACGAACACCTCGCCCAGTTCCTTTAAAGTCTCGTGCAGCTTGTGAAGTCCTTCCGAATTTATTCCGTCGTCGTTCGATATGAGTATGGTCGGGGGCATGATTCTTTTCCGGTAAGGGCGCGGCCTTCAGCCTGGAACAATAGAAAATACACAATTACCCTCCCGGGGCAAGTCCGGGCGGTGTAAGCCGTTTGAATTTCTCTGAAATTATATCGTGGTCGGGGTGGCCGGAATCGAACCGGCGACCCTCGGCACCCCATGCCGATGCGCTACCAAGCTGCGCTACACCCCGCCTGATTAAACTGGATACCCTGAATTATAAAGGGGAAAGCGGGCCTTCATCCAAGATTCTGCTTTATGGACTTCAGCTCGCCCAGGATTTCATGCAGCAGAACGTTGACCTTCGTGCTGACCCGTTTCTGGCTGGCCTCTTCCTTGAGCTTTTTCTTCGCCCCGGCTATGGTGAAGTTCTGATCGTAAAGCATGTTCTTGATCTTTATGATCGTGTGAATAGCTTCCCTGTCGTATAGCCTCTGGGACTTTCTCCTGATAGGCGCGATCTCCTCGAACTCGCTTTCCCAGTACCTGAGCACGTAGGGTTTTATTCCCGTGAAATCGCTCACTTCACCTATCCGGAAGTATATTTTATCCGGAAGACTGACTTCCGCCCTGTTCTGAAGCATAATGTAAAAATTAGACCACTTTATTATAAATGTCAAGTAAAGTTTATGAATTCCCTGAAGTCTTGAAAGCCCCCGCAGCCGCGTTTTTTCAGCTTTGGCTTACGCTCGTAAACCTCGCTCGCGACTGACTTAATTCGCTCTCCTGGGCATGGGCGAAGCCGCCTATCGCAAAGAGCGCCCTCTCGGCCACGGCCCCCTTCCTCTCCGCCTTCCGCACCTTCCCCGGAAGGGCCGGGAAGAGTCCGAAATTGATGTTCATGGGCTGGAATTTCTTTATGCCCGCATCTGTTATGTAACCGAGGAGCGACCCCATGGCCGTCTCCCTCGGCGGCACGGCCGGCTCTTTTCCCGAGACGAGCCTCGCGGCGTTTATCCCCGCTATTATTCCCATGGCTGCCGATTCCGCATACCCCTCGACGCCGACGATCTGCCCCGCGAAAAACAGCATGGGGTCCGTCTTCGTCTGGAGCGTCGGCCGGAGAAGCGCGGGCGAATTAATATAGGTGTTCCTGTGAACGCTCCCGTATCTCATGAATTCGGCGTTCTCGAGCCCGGGGATCATCCTGAATATGCGCCTCTGCTCGGGGTACCGGAGCTTCGTCTGAAACCCGACGATATTGAACATCGTCCCCTCCGGGTTCTCGGCCCGGAGCTGAATCACGGCGAACGGCGTCTTTCCGGTCCGGGGGTCCTTAAGGCCGACGGGCTTTGCGGGCCCGAATCTCAGCGTATCGACCCCCCTCTCGACTATAACTTCCACCGGAAGGCAGCTCTCGAAATAAATCCCCTTCTCGAAGTCGCGCGTCTCGATCTTCTCCGCGTTCCCGAGCTCCTCGACGAGCCTGTAATACCCCTCGCTGTCGAGGGGGCAGTTGAGGTAATCCCCTTCCTCCGTCTCCCCGTCCTCGTAACGGGACGCCCTGAAAACCTTCGAGTAATCTATCGACTCCGCCTCCACTATGGGCGATATCGCGTCGTAAAAATAGAGGTCCGGTCCGTCCGACATCTTCCTTATTCTTTCCGAAAGGGCCTCCGAGGTGAGAGGCCCCGTGGCTATGATATGCGGCCGCGCGAGATGCCCCGGTATCTCCGTGAATTCCTCCCTCACGAGCTCTATAAGCGGATTCGCCTCTATCCTCTCCGTTATGTACTCCGCGAACTTCACCCTATCCACGGCCAGGGCCTTCCCCGCCGGGACGCGCGTCCTGTCGGCGACCTCTATGACGAGCGATCCGAGCCTCCTCATCTCCTCCTTCAATATGCCGCTCGCGTTCTCCAGGGAATCCGACTTGAGGGAATTACTGCAGACGAGCTCCCCGAGGTCCCCGGTGCTGTGCGCGGGCGACGTCGTCCCGGGCCTCATCTCGTAGAGCCTGACGCCGATCCCGGCCTTCGCTGCCTGGTTCGCGGCCTCGACGCCGGCGAGCCCGCCGCCGGCTATCACGATTTTCGCTTCCGACATGGCGTTTATTCTACCTGACCCGGATCGATTCCATTACAGACCACGTCACATGGAAAGCGCGGGTTTAAAATTTGTCCTCGCACCTTCCCAAAAGCGCAATATTCATTGATTCATATGAAGGGTCTATGACAATTTGAGTACAAATTTTTCAATATTTGTCATTTTGAAAAGAGGTCCGAAGCCAATCCCCGGGCGGTGATGCTATAATCTATTGTTATTATAGAAACTTATATTTGTTAAAGCGGAACGGCAAACTTTGGCATATAATTTGCTAAAATATCATGATATATTGCGCGGCCGGTATGGATTGACATTAAAATGTATAAACAGTATACAATGTCATGGGATGGGTGAAACAGGGGTCACCGTTTACAAAGGGATACACAGGGAAATATAAAATAAGGCGTGATATTTCGCACTTTCCCCGGTAGATTCGGGAGCCGGTCTGCCCGGTTCGCGCCCATAGTTTTTCCCGGCGCCCTTTTCCCGTCCCCGCTGGTCGATTTTTGCGGTCGGGCTGACTCGCGCCGGACCGGGCGTGAAGGCGCGGGGGTTTCCGGCTCAGGGGCCTGAATACTAGGCAAAGGATTAGACGATAAACCTATGAAGGAACAACGAGTAAGCGCACAGATGGGCGATATACTGATCAAGGAAGACGTCATCAACCTCGATCAGCTGAAAACGGCCATACAGGAACAGAGGGAAACGGGCAAGAGGCTGGGCGAAACCCTCCTCAATCTCGGCTACATAGACGAGCACCAGCTCGTCGCCTACCTCAGCAAGCAGTACGGCGTTCCCGCGATCAATCTCGACCAGTTCGAAATATCCCACGACATACTTAAATCGGTCACCAGGGAAACGGCGATAAAGCACAAGCTCATCCCTATAAGCAAATCGGGCTCGACTCTCGTCGTCGCCATGTCCGATCCGTCCAACATCTTCGCCGTAGACGACCTCAAATTCGCCACCGGGAACAACATCGAGGTCGTGGTCACGTCCGAAAGGTCCATACGTAACGCTATCGAAAGGTTCTACGGCTCCCAGCAGGAATGGGAGGACGCGCAAAAGGCCCGCGAGAGCACGGCTGCGGTCGACAGGCTCCTCGGCGACCTCGACGATTTTCTCATCGAGATAAGCGGCGAGGAAAACATCAACATCAACGACCTCGAAAAGGCTTCCGAGGAAGCCCCGGTCATAAAGCTCGTAAACCACCTTCTCATGGATTCCATAAGAAAGGGCGCGAGCGACATACACATAGAGCCCTACGAAAAGGAGCTCCGCGTAAGATACAGGATAGACGGCGTCCTCTACGACATCATGCGCCCGCCGCTAAAGCTCAAGAACGCGGTCACATCCAGAATAAAGGTCATGTCCAACCTCGACATCGCCGAAAGAAGGCTCCCCCAGGACGGCCGAATCAAGGTAAAGCTCGGACAGGTGAGGACGATGGAATACAGGGTCTCCGTCGTCCCGACGCTATTCGGCGAAAAGGTGGTCATGAGGATTCTCGACAAGGAATCCCTGAAGCTCGACCTCACGAAGCTCGGGTTCTACGACCAGCAGCTCGAAGTATTCAAAAAATCCATATACCAGCCGTACGGCATGGTGCTGATAACCGGCCCCACGGGGAGCGGTAAAACGACCACGCTCTATTCCTCTCTCATGGACCTTAACCGTACGGACGTCAACATCTCCACGGCCGAAGACCCGGTCGAGTACAGCCTCCCGGGCGTAAACCAGGTCCAGGTGCACGAAGAAATAGGGCTCACGTTCGCCTCCTGCCTAAGGTCGTTCCTGAGACAGGACCCCGACATCATACTCGTCGGCGAAATCAGGGACTACGAAACGGCCGAGATAGCCATAAAATCGGCCCTCACCGGGCACCTCGTCCTCTCGACGCTCCATACGAACGACGCGCCGTCCACGATAACGAGGCTCCTCAACATGGGCGTCGAGCCGTTCCTCGTAACGGCGTCGCTCAACTCCATCGTCGCACAGAGACTCGTCAGGGTGGCGTGCACGTCGTGCAAGCGGCAGGTAGACGTCCCTCCGCAGGTGCTCATCGACCTCGGCGTCCCCCCGAAAGACGTCTCCGATTTCGTCGTCTACAAGGGTACGGGAGAGGGGTGCAAGACATGCTCCGGCACGGGATACAAGGGCCGCCTCGCGGTGTTCGAGGTAATGGAGATAAACGAGGAGCTCAAGGAATTCATACTTAGCGGCGCCTCGGCCCTCGAAATAAAGCGCGAAGCCATAAGGCAGGGGATGATGACCCTGAGACAAAGCGCACTCGTAAAGCTGAAACAGGGCATAACCACAATCGAAGAGGTCGTCAGGAACACGGCCGCCGATGACTGATCGGAGAACATATAAATGGGACTCGCGATAGATAAACTCTTGAAACTCGTTGTCGAGAACGGAGCGTCCGACCTTCACATAACGGCGGGCGTCCCGCCGATGCTGCGAATCGACGGCAAGCTCGTGCCCGTAAAGCACCCTCCGCTCACGCCGACTGAAACGAAAGACATCTGCTACAGCGTCCTCACCGACATGCAGAAGCACAGGTTCGAGGAGAACTGGGAGCTCGACTTCTCCTTCGGCCTCGAAAACCTCGGGCGTTTCCGCGGCAACATCTTCACACAAAAGGGCGCGGTCGCCGGGGCGTTCAGGCTCCTCCCCTTCGTCTTAAAGAGCTACCAGGACCTTGGCCTTCCGCCCGTTCTCGCCGAGCTCGCCAGGAAGCCGCGTGGCCTCATACTCGTAACCGGCCCCACGGGCTCGGGCAAGACGACCACGCTCGCAAGCGTCGTCGACCAGGTCAATAAAGAGCGCCACGAACACATAGTAACCATAGAAGACCCTATAGAATACATATTCGACCACAAGAACTGCATAGTGAACCAGCGCGAAGTCGGGAGCGACACGAAGAGCTTTGCGAACGCCCTGAAGAGCGTCCTACGCGAAGACCCGGACGTCGTTCTCATCGGCGAGCTCCGCGACCTCGAAACCATAAAAATAGCGCTCACGCTCTCCGAAACCGGCCACCTCACGCTCGCCACGCTTCATACGAACACGGCTGTCCAGACGATTAACAGGGTCATCGACGTATTCCCGCCGCACGAGCAGTCCCAGGTGAGGGCGCAGCTCTCCTTCGTTCTGGAGGGGATACTCTGCCAGACCCTCATTCCAAAAATAGGCGGCGGCAGGGTGCTCGCGGTCGAGGTCCTGGTTCCCAACCCGGCCATACGTAACCTCATACGCGAGGACAAGGTTCACCAGATCTACTCCCAGCAGCAGATAGGCCAGGAAAAATGGAAGATGCAGACCTTGAACCAGTCGCTCACGGACCTCTACATGAGAAGGCTCATAACCCTCGAAGACGCCATCTCCAAATCCCAGGAGCCGGACGAGATAAAACGCATGATCTCCGAGCGCTCCTCCGGCGAAGGGGGCAAGGAAAGGGCCGCGAGGTGAACAATACCATGCCCCGTTCCTCCATCGTGAATTCAGGCCCTGATTTTCCGAAACGACCGGGGAGGGTGCGCTGATGCCGGTATTCGTCTGGCAGGGAAGGGCGGCGGGCGTCCTCAAGAAGGGCGAAATGCAGGCCCCCAGCAAGTCCGCCGTTCTGGCGCGTCTCCGCCAGATGCAGATTCAGCCCATCCCTAACCGCATAAAGGAAAAGGGGAAGCTGTTCGATATATCGTTCGCCCTGGGCGGCGTATCGACGAGGGACCTCGTCGTTTTCACGCGCCAGCTCTCGACCATGATAGACGCCGGCCTTCCGCTCGTCCGCGGCCTCGACATCATCGCTTCGCAAAACCCGAATAGGAAATTCAGGGACATAGTCACGAGGGTAAAGGAAGACGTCGAGGGCGGCTCCACTTTCGCCGAGGCCCTGGGGAAGCATCCCAAGGTATTCAGCAACCTCTACACGCAGCTAATAAGGGCGGGCGAGACGGGCGGCGTTCTCGACGTCATCCTCCAGAGGCTCGCCACCTATCTCGAAAAGATGGATTCCATCAAGCGGAAGATAAAGGGCGCGATGATATACCCCTCCATCGTCATAGGCGTCGCCATACTCGTTCTCGCCATCGTCATAATATTCGTGGTCCCCGTTTTCGCGGAAATGTTCAAGGACATGGGGACGTCCCTCCCCGCCCTGACGCAGGCGGTGGTCGATCTCAGCTTTTTCATAAGGCACAACATACTCTTCATACTGATCGCGGTAGCGGCCGTATTTTTTCTCACGGGATTCCTGTACAGCAGGTCCTACAGGATGCGGAGGATATTCGACGCCTTTCTCCTAAAGCTCTGGCTCGTGGGGCCGCTCATGCTTAAAACCATAATCTCCCGGTTCTGCCGCACGCTCGCAACGCTCACGGCGGGCGGTATCGCGATACTCGACGGGCTGGAGATAACCGCCAGGGCCTCGGGGAACATCATCACCGAAGAGGCCATAATGGACGCCAGGAAGGCCGTCAGCGAGGGCCAGACCCTGGCCGAGCCGCTCATGTCCAGGCCGAAGCTCTTCCCGCCCATGGTGGTCCAGATGATTTCGGTCGGCGAGCAGACGGGCGCCCTCGAAGACATGCTTAACAAAATCGCCGATTTCTACGAGGAGGAGGTTGATATCGCCGTCGCGTCCCTGCTTTCGGCGCTCGAGCCCCTCATGATAACTTTCCTCGGCGCCACTGTCGGCGTCATAGTCGTTTCCATGTACCTGCCGATGTTCAAGCTCATATCGGCGATGGCGGGATGAGCGCGCCGATTTCCATACAGGACGGTTCATAATCGAATGTATGCAGTTAACAGAAACCGTGTGCCGCTTTTTAGTTTCCGGCGGACGGGAGTACGGGTGAAGGGGTAAAGATGAGATTTCTCGGGGGCCCGGAGGCCGGGCTTAAAAGCGCTGTAGTCTTGCGGGTCATAGTGACCACGATACTCCTCGGCTCGGGGGCGGCGATTTATTACGGCAAGGGGGCGAGAACGGAGGCGTTCTATCTCGCCGTCGTGGTGGCCGCCATATATTTTCTGAGCCTCGTTTACCTTCTCCTCCAGCCCCTCTTCTACCGGTACCAGGCGGTATTCAAGATAACGCAGATAGTGTTCGACATGGCCCTTGCGTCCGTCGTGGTTTACATGACGGGGGGCAGGACGAGCCCCTTCATATTCCTTTACGTCCTCATAATAATCTATACGAGCATAATCCTTAACAAGACGGCCAGCTACATCACGGCGCTTGTGTCCGGGATCATATACATACTCATAGTCTTCACGAGAATGCGTCTCGAGATGCCTCCCGGGGCCGGGCACACGCTCCGGGATTCCATCTCCATGTGGGGGGACGTCGGTCTCGTCTCGACCTACTTTCACCTCACGGGCTTTCTCCTGATAGCCATACTTGCCGGCTACCTGTCCGAGCGGTTCAGCGCCGCCGGAAAGGAGCTCGGCGAAAGCGCGCGCAGCCTCGAGATGCTCCGTAACCTTCACGAATACATCCTCCAGAGCCTGACGAGCGGCGTCATCACGCTCGACCTCCAGGGCAAGATAATCTCGGTCAATAAAACGGGGCTCGAGATACTCGGCATAGGCAGCGAGAGCGAAATTTACGGAAAGCACCTCGGCGATTACATGTCCGGCCTCTACTTCGAAGACCTCGTTGCAAGGAAAAGGGAGCAAATGCTCTACACGACTCCGGGCGGCGGAAAGCTCACTCTCGGGTTCTCGTCGTCTGGCCTCAAGGACCCCGAGGGCACGACACAGGGATACATCATAATCTTCCAGGACCTTACCGAGGTAAAGGAGCTCGAAGACAGGCTCAGAACGTCCGAAAAAATGGCCCTCCTCGGCCAGCTCGCCGCGGGCCTCGCCCACGAGCTCCGTAACCCCCTCTCGGCCATCAGCGGCGCCGTCGAGATACTTAGCGCCGAGGTAAAACCGACTGAAGAGAATCTCCGCCTTTCCAGGATGGCCACGCAGGAGGTCGAGAGGCTCAACCTCCTCGTCGAGGACTTCCTCATACTCACGATGCCCATCCAGAGGCTCACGACGTCCGTCGATCTCGGCCTCATAGTCGCCGATACGGCGGAGTCTTTCGTCAAGACCATAAGGCGGAGCAATATCGAAATAATAAACGAGGTCCAGACGGGCATTTACGTCCAGGCCGACTCCTACAAGCTCAAGCAGGCGCTCTGGAACCTGCTTACGAACTCCGTCGACGCCATGCCCGTCGGCGGCTCGATAGCCATCGAATCGAGCGTCGAGGACGGGAGCGTCACGATAGAAATCACCGACGAAGGGAAGGGCATAGACGAGCGCCTCATATCCAGGATATTCGATCCGTTTTTCACCACGAAAGAAGTCGGCACGGGGCTCGGTCTTGCAATTGTACAAAAGGTTATAGAAGGTTATAATGGAAAGATAAACGTGGTAAGCTCCCGGGGAAAAGGGGCTACTTTTGTTATAACTTTGCCCCGATTTGAAGAGGCGCCTTCAGATGTTATCCATTGACCCGAACCGGAGGTTCTAGATGTCGGAGAATGAAAGCCGTATCCTGGTCGTAGACGACGAGCCGGGAATGCGCGAATTCCTCGAAATCATGCTGCAAAAGGACGGCTACAACGTCGATACGGCGGCCGACGGTCCGGAGGCGATAGACAAAATAGAGCAGAGCCTTTTCGACCTGGCCATAGTGGACATCCAGATGCCCATACTGAACGGCATCGAGGTCTTCAAGAAGGTCAGCGAAAAGAGCCCCGACACGACGGTCATCATGGTCACCGCCTACGCTTCCCACGAAACCGCGATCGAGGCCATGAAGCTCGGCGCGTACGACTACATCACCAAGCCTTTCAAGATAGACGAGATAAAGCTCGTAATAAAAAAGGCCCTCGACAAGAAGAAGCTCGAGCGCGAGAACACGCGGCTACGTAAAGAGCTCGAAACCCAGTACGGCTTCGGCAACATAATCGGCAGGAGCCCGGCTATAGTAAAGGTCTTCGAGCTCATAAAAAGGGTCGCCGAGCTCAACGTCAGCGTCCTCATCACGGGCGAAAGCGGTACCGGCAAGGAGCTCGTGGCGCGGGCGGTCCACTACAGCGGGTCCCGGCGCGACAGGCCCTTCGTCCCCGTAAACTGCGGGGCCATCCCCGAATCGCTCATGGAGAGCGAGCTCTTCGGATACAAAAAAGGGGCTTTCACCGGCGCGCTCAAGGATAAAAGAGGATTGTTCGAAGAAGCCCATACGGGGACGATATTTCTCGACGAGATCGGCGACCTGCCGCTTCACCTCCAGGTAAAGCTGCTTCGCGTCCTCGAAGACAAGAAGGTAAGGCCGCTCGGCGGCACCGACACCGTCACCGTGGACGTCAGGGTAATAGCGGCCACCAACAAGAAACTCGAAGAAGAGGTCAGCGCAGGCAGATTCAGGGAAGACCTCTTCTACCGCCTCAACGTCATCAAGATAATCCTCCCTGGGCTCAGGGAAAGGCGGATAGACGTCTCCCCGCTCGCCATACACTTCATAAACAAGTACTCCCTCGAAATGGGAAAGGACATACGGGGCATATCGCCCAAGGCTCTCGAAGTCCTCGAAAACTATCACTATCCGGGCAACGTGCGCGAGCTCGAAAACATCATCGCCCGCTGCGTTGCGCTCGAATCGTCCAACGTCATCAGGCAGGAAACCCTCCCGCAGCTCGTCACGGGGAAGGATTACCTCGACCTCGATACGAGCTTTTCGTCCAATTCCAGCCTCGACACGCTTCTCAGCGACGTAGAAAGGAAAATGATCGAAAAGGCGCTAAGGACGACGAACGGCAACAAGACCGAGGCCGCGAGGCTCCTCGGAATCACGCTCCGCTCCCTTCGGTACAGGCTCGCAAAGCACGAGCTCGACGACGACAGCGAAGGCGAGGTCGATTCCATGGTAGACGAAGCCGGGGAGCTTTGAAGTCGGGGGCTTTGGAAAACGGCGGGAAAATCCGGATTACATCTTGTACTTTCCGAAGTCTCCTTCGGGGATCTTATCCAAGAGCTCGGACAGCTTTTCCTTGTCCTCGTCTATCTCGATCTTCTTCGACTTCTCCAGGACTTCCTCGTTAACGAAAATGGGCGAGTCGGTTCTCAGCGCCACGGCTATCGCGTCGCTCGGACGCGAATCGAGCGAATACTCTTCGCTGTCCCTCTTTAAGTAAATCCTGGCGTAGAACGTGTCGTCTCTCAGGTCCGTCACCTCGATCTTTGTTACTACGAACCTCAGCTTCTCTAAAAGATTCTTTATAAGATCGTGGGTTATCGGCCGTACGCGCGGAGTCTTCTCGAGCTCCATCGCTATGGAGCTTGCCTCCATGAAGCCTACCCATATCGGGAGCGTCTTTTCGTTCCCGGCGTCTTTCAGGATGACTATCGGGGTGTTCGTAAAGGGGTCCAGGGCTATTCCGGACACTCTCATCTGAAGAAACATTCGGCGCCTCCTTTATAAATTATACCGATAGTTCCCCCCGAATGGAATTGGAAAGCCCCTCGCTTACCCTCACCCGGACGACGCTTCCGACGAGAGACGCGGGGCCCTTGAAGTTGGCGATCCTGTTGTGACTCGTCCTCCCGCTGACGGATTCGGGGCCGTGTTTGCTCGGCCCCTCGACGAGAACCTCCTCCGTCTTTCCCACCCTTTCCACGTTCTTTCTGAGAGTGACTTCCTTCTGAAAGGCCTGGAGCTCCATGAGCCTCGCCCCCGCCGTTTCGTCGGGCACCGTCTCTTCTTTCGGCAGCCCGGCGGCCGGGGTTCCGGGGCGCGGTGAGAACTTGAACGAGAACGAGCTCTCGAATTCCACCTCCCTCATGAGGTCCATCGTGTCCTCGAAGTCGCGGTCGGTCTCCCCGGGGTATCCCACGATAATATCCGTCGATATCGCGAGGTCCGGCACGGCGTCCTTAAGGCGCTTCACAGTATCCGAAAACCATTCCCTGGTATAGGTTCTCTTCATGAGCGCGAGGACCCTGTTCGAGCCCGACTGCACGGGGAGGTGTATGTGCCGGCATACCTTGTCCACGTCCTTCATCGCGTCTATCATCCGCTTCGTGATGTCCCTCGGATAGGACGTCGTGAACCTTATCCTTTCGAGGCCGTCTATGTCCGCCGCGGCCCGGAGGAGGTCGCCGAACTTGCGGCCGTTCTCCGTCCACGAATTCACGGTCTGCCCGACGAACGTGATCTCCCGGACGCCCTTGCCGACGAGGTTCTCCGCCTCCCGCAGTATTTCCGGGAGCGGCCTGTTCACCTCGTCCCCCCTCACATAAGGCACGATGCAGTACGAGCACTTCTTGTTGCAGCCCTGCTGCACCGACACGAAGGCCGTCACCTTTCCTTCCCTGTGATAGGGCTCGACCTCGAACAGCTCTTCCACGTCGTACGAGGTCTCGACGGGCCTTTCCTTCGCCTGCTCTATACGCGATATGAGATCGGGGAGCCTCGGTATCGCCCTCGGCCCGAGGACGAAATCGAGGTGCGGTATCTTCTGAAGGAGCCTGTCCCCGTAAAGCTGCGCCACGCAGCCCGCGACGCCCAGAATCATGTCCGGCTTCCTCGCCTTAAGATGCTTATACTTCCCGAGCCCGCTGAAGGCCTTCTGGTCGGCCTTGTCCCTTATGGCGCAGGTGTTCACGATAACGATGTCCGCCTCTTCGGGGGTATCCACGGGCATCCCGCCGACGGCATTCCGTATCCTGTCCGAGTCGTACTCGTTCATCTGGCAGCCGTAGGTTTCTATGTATACGAGCTTACTCTGCATGTCGCCTCAAATTTAACGTTGACCCGCCGGCAAGTCAAGAAAAGAATGGAGGTGAGAAAACGGCGGCCGTGATGTACTTTATAAATTATATTCTATATATAACGGCTTGATTCGGGGCGGTAAGGGATTGACACTTTTTCGGAAATTTAGTACGATGGAAAAACACCCCGGTAGGCACTGGATGATTGGAGAAACAATATGAGCGACGACCGGTCTGGAACCGCTTCCCCGGGAGGCGGGTTGTTTGCGTGGCGGAAGGATATCGATAAAGACCAGTGGCGCGCTTTTATCGCAGCGTTTATGGGCTGGACGCTCGACGCGATGGACCTCCTCCTTTTCGCCTTCGCCGTGGCGTCCATCGGTCACGTATTCAACCTCACGGAAGCCGAGGTCGGCGCGCTCTTCTCCGTAACGCTCTTCGCGTCCGCATTCGGCGGCGCTCTCTTCGGCATAATATCCGACTACGTCGGCAGGGTAAGGGCCCTCACGTACACGATAATACTGTATTCGGTCTTCACAGGCATAAGCGCCTTCTCCCCGAACGTCGCGTTCCTTCTCGTATGCCGCGCCATACTCGGCCTCGGCATGGGCGGCGAATGGGCTTCGGGCGAGGTGCTTGTCGCCGAAAAATGGCCTAAAGAACACAGGGGAAAGGTCATCGGCATGGTTCAGAGCGGCTGGGGCCTGGGCTACATCCTGGCCGCTATACTTGCTACGCTCGTAATCCCGACATTCAAGGAAGGGGTTTCGTACACGATCCCCGTTCTGAACGTCACCCTCGACGGCCTCGACCTCGGCTGGAGGATACTCTTCTTCATAGGCGTCGCGCCCGCGTTCCTCGTCTTTTACATAAGGCGGCACCTCGACGAGCCCGAGGTCTGGAAGGAGAACAAGGCCCACAGGGACGAGGGCAAACACACAGAGCAGGGGCACGGGTTTACGCTCGGACAGATATTCGCCCCCGACCTCATCCGCTATACGATTACGGCGTGTCTCCTGACGAGCCTCTGCATGATCGCGTACTGGGGCCTCTATTTCTGGCTTCCCCAGTTCCTGGCCAGCGACAAGGGGATCGGCCTCGATACCCAGGGCTTTCTCTGGATTATCCCCATTAATATAGGCGCGTTCATAGGCTGTAACACGTTCGGATTCTTCAGCGACAAGTTCGGCAGAAGGCCCGTCTTCGTCGCCTACCGTCTCATAATGGCGGTCCTCGTCTGGTTCTTCGGCCACGCCCGGAGCCTGGAGGCCGTTATCGTGCTCGGCCCGTTGATCGGCTTTTTCGGCACGGGCTTTTATTCCGGCTTCGGCGCCATATTCTCCGAGATATTCCCCACGCGTGCGCGCGGCACGGCACAGGGCTTTTGCTACAACGTCGGAAGGGGCGTGTCCGCAATAGCCCCGCCGCTCATAGGCTATCTCGTGGGGGCGTACGGCTTTGCGACCGGCCTCACGGCCGTGTCCGTTTTCGCCGTGGCCGCGGCCCTGGTCGTCCTCACCCTTCCCGAAACGAAGGGCAAGGCCCTCGACTGACGCGGCCCCCCCGGGGGCGAGAGCCGGCTTATTATATTTAGCGAAAGCCGGCTTATTATATTTGTAATCACTTCCGCCCCGCCGGGCTGGCGCCGCCCTGGTTCCTCTAATCAGCCTCGCCCGGCTCTTCTACGGTCCGCCGCATACGGCCCGCAGCATACGCCCCGCCGCATTTCCGGCGTGGTGCCCTGGACCATGTCCGGCCGGTCTTAGGTCCCGGGTAAACATGCCCACAAATCAAACCTGCGTGCTCAATAACTAGGCTGCAAATACACCTGTTTTTCCGTCCAGGAAATCTACTTTCAGCAATTATTCAAATGATACCAGCCGGATAACGTATAACCGTTCCTCGTGATTTTTTTACGGCTCGAGTGGCATAGCGCTTGCAAAAATTAACCGCAATGCGGCTTCGGCGTCCCTCCCGGAAGATACGAGGTTAAAGGGACTCGGTCGAAGATTAAAGGAACGGCGCTGATATCCCGGGCGCTCCATCCTGGGAGTGGCGGCTTAATAACCACTTCGGGAGGTGCTTTCTCGAAAGGTGGACGGACTCGTTTATCCCGGGCCTCGTCGTTCAGGTCTCGGGATATCAAAGGTGAATAAAATAACTTGAAGGAGGGCACGTGAGATATGAAAAGGTTCACGATAATGTTTTTGATCTTGACAGCCGTATCGTACCTTTGTTTGGATAAATCGTTTGCGCAGGGCGGCACCGAAATGGAGATCCAGCAGCTCAAGCAGATGATAGAGCAGAACAGTAAGCAGAACGAGGAGCTCATGAGGAGGATACAGCAGCTCGAATCCGACAACGCAGCCAAGGATGCCGAATTCGAGAAGTTCGTGACCGCGCAGGAGGCCAAGGACCTTAAGTACGACGGTATCATGACCTTCTTCGATTCCATCGACCTCGGTTTTGCCGTGGACACGACGTATCAATACGTATTTAACCGCGGGGTGACGGACAGCCTCCAGCTAAGGGCGCTCTACCCGGACAACCAGCAGTTCTCCCTAAACGCCTTCACCATATCGGTGTCTAAAACACCGACGATGGACGGCGGCCTCATGGACCTTCTCGGCTTCAGGGCCGACATCCTCTTCGGTGAGCAGGCGGGCGAGCTCGGCGGCGACGGCTTCGACAGCGACGTCGTAGACCCGTACCAGGCCTACCTCCACGTGCTCGCGCCTGTCGGTACCGGGCTTAACATCTACGCCGGGCGCTTCGTCACCCTCGCGGGCTACGAGGTCATAGAGGGCTACAAGAACCCGAACATCTCGCGCGGCATCCTGTTCGGCTACGCCCTCCCGTTCACCCACACCGGTATCAGGTTCGGCTATACGGCAGGAATGCTGACGCTCACGGCCGGACTCAACAACGGCTGGGACCAGGTCCAGGAGCTGAACGACTCCCCGACGATAGAAAGCCAGATAGCGTTCGACTACTCCGGCGACACGATTACGAGCGCCTGGGTAGGCGTCACGGGCATCTTCGGCAAGGAGCCGAGCGGACTCGGATTCGGCGGAGAGGGATGGAGAGAGCTCATAACGGCGGTCGCGAGCGTCACCTTCTTCGACAAGCTCACCCTCGTTGCCGACGCCGACTTCGGCTGGCAGCAGGACGTCGTATTCGACGAGTTCGGAAACGAAGAGGGGGTATCCTGGTGGGGCGTCGCGGGCTACGTCATCGTCGATCCGCACCCGGCTGTCACGCTGGCGCTAAGGGGCGAGTATTTCGACGACAAAGACGGCTACAGGACCGGGCTCGCACAGAAGCTCTTCGAATTCACGCCGACCATAGCCTTAAAACCCTTCAAGGGGCTCATCGCCAACAACAGGTACCTCGACAACTTCGAGGCCAGGGCCGAGTTCAGGTGGGACCATTCCGACGAGCGTTACTTCATCACCAAGGACGACGGCCTCAAGAAGGATCAGTACGGCGTTATGGGACAGCTCCTCTACTGGATAGAGCTGTAATAATCTGAAAAAACCGGAGACGGGATTTAAAAATTCTCATCTCTCAATATCTCCTTTGTGTGGGCGGGGGGAGAACGGCAACGGGCTTCATGCTGTTCTCCCCTTTTTGCCTTTATGCCGGGGCGGCCTCGCTTGCCCTTGCCTGAAAATTTATCGTTGGGTAAAATAAAATCCGCTTTTTGGATGAACTTTGATGGTTTTAATCCAGGGCCCCATTCCAAGTAAAACATCTATGCCCGGATAGCTCAGTCGGTAGAGCAGAGGACTGAAAATCCTCGTGTCGGCGGTTCAATTCCGTCTCCGGGCATACCTTTCGACCTCGGCTACAGAGACTTAACCCGCACGGTATCGATTCTCACTCTAAACCGGTGAAAACTTTCTCCCGTCGAATATTGGCGGAAACTAATCCGGAATTTAAGTAAACGTGTAATTGCAGCCACCCCGGTCTCGGGAGACACCGGCTCTGCTCCGTCTACGGCGAAATTCAAAACGCGCCGCTGTATATACTCCGCCCTCCCGGAAAAAAGGAAAATTTTTATCTTCAAATTCGCCAAAAATTTTGTTAAGATGGAAACAATGCTTGGGAAACGAGCCCCGTCAGGCGTGACCGGCCTGCTCTTTTCTCTTTTTCTGCTCGCCATTCTGCTCACTGTTCCCTCGGGAGCCGATGACGCGACGGACGGTAATACGCTTTTCATATCCAGGGGGTGCCTGGGCTGCCACGGCATAAGCGGCCGCGGCGGCGTGGGGCCGTCGCTTGCGCACACGACGCTCACGCTCGATACATTCCTGAGCCAGGTTCGAAAGCCGAGGGACATAATGCCCCCCTTCCCCCCACAGGCGGTCAGCGACGAAGACGTGCGCGAGATTTACGCGTACCTTAAAAAAGTCCCCCCGCCGCCGGAGAGGCTGCAAAAGGACATCCCGCAGGGCGTGCTCGACCCCGAATCGTGCGCCCCTTGCCACAAGACGCTCCACCCCGAGCTCGTGAGCCAGTTCGAGTCGGGCGCTATGGGGCTCGAGGGCGCTCAGAATCCGCTCGTCGATTTCCCCCTCAAGCAGCTGACGTGCGCCAACTGCCACGGGACCGACCACGACGTCATAATGGCGTCGAGAGGGAGGGTCCCCGAAACCACGTGCGCGGCGTGCCACGCACAGATCTACAAGGAGCACGTCCTCGACGCGGGGCATTCTTACGGCCCCGGCCCCGGCGGCCTCGGAATAAACTGGGAGCGCAACATAGGAGTGCCCAACTACAAGCAGATGCCGAGGAAGGTCATGCAGATGGGCTGCGACCCGTGCCACGCCCAGGCCGGAGCGACGAACGCCGAATACTGGAGCGACGAGAAGATGAAATACATCGACACGAGCAGCCTCGATTACCGTAACGGATGCATCGCCTGCCATACTCGCCACTCCTTTAACCTCGAAGAGGCGCGGAAGCCCGAGGCGTGCTACACATGCCACATGGGCCCCGACCATCCGAACTACGAGGCGTACATGAGCTCGAAGCACGGCTCTATATACACCGCCCGCGGTGACTCGTGGGACTGGACGGTGCCTCTCGCCGAGGCCGGGTACGACACGCCCACGTGCTCCTACTGCCACATGCTCTACGTGGACGAGAACGGCAAGAGGTACACGAGCCACAACATGACTCGGAAGATCATCTGGGGCATGGGCACGCAGGCCTCCGACGGCGAGCTCGTCGACATAACGCTCGAGCCCGAAAATCAGACGAAACGGAACGAAATGATAAAGGTCTGTATGTCATGCCATTCCGAGGACAAGGCGCGGTACTATCTCGAATCGGCCGACGCGCACAAGCTCGCGGGCGACGCCCTCGTCGTCGAGGCGAGGGGCATACTGGAGGGTCTCTACGACGACGGGCTCATCAAGCCGAGCCACGGCCAGATGGCTGCTGGTCTCCTGCCCGGCCCGCGGTTCACGGCGATCGACATACCGGGCGGGTTCGCCCAGCACTGGCCCGCGGGCCTTTATTTCAACGTCGCCTCGATCGAGCGCGAATACTTCGACATGTTCTTCTTCTCGAACCTTAAATCCTACAAGGGGGCTTTCCACATGAGCCCTGATTATGCGTGGTGGTACGGCTACGCCGATGTGCTCGGCCACCTGGCGAGGATACGCGACGAGGCGTGGAGCCTCCGGGACGCGAAGGCGACCAGGGACAAGACGCTCTTCATGATCTTCACCGGGCCGCTCATGGTGCTCGCCGTCCTTGGGGCCGTCTATCTCGGCTGGCGCACGCGGAGGCGTCGCCGCCCGGCGAAGTAAGCAAGACAGGTCCTGACGCTGATCCGGAATCTATTCATGTCTCGCTTTCATAATCCGCGGACGTTCCGGCTGCGGGGTTCCGGGCTTTTTCTTCCGCGCTGATCTTGGTCATTGCCGTTGATTCTATTCTGGCATAGAATTCCGTATCGGGCTTCTTGATTAATATGGTAGAACTGAATGTCTTAGTGGGTGAAGCCATCGAGTTCGTCGAGCGCCTTTTACAACTGGCGACGAATGAGGCGATTTCGATGATACCCGGAGGTTTTTCGGGGACGACATACCGGTTGAGCGGAGGGCTCCTCTAATGGAAGAGAAATCTGGCGGAGAGATCAGGGAACTTCTCGGACGATTACGTCTCCCGGGATTGATCGAGCGTTTCCCGCCGCGAATTATCTGGGCCGTTTTCGTATTCGTCAACGGATTCGTCACGTGCGCGATTCTCGCCTCTATGGCGATGGCGTGGAAAACCACTTTCATATTTCCGTCTCTCGGTCCGACCGCGTTCATGGTTTTCTTCAATCCGGCTTCCGCTGAATCGAGTCCCCGTAACGCTATCCTCGGTCATGCCATAGGTAGCTTGTGCGGCTATGGCGCTCTCTGGGTGACCGGTCTCGTAGATGCCGCGCCTGCAACCGTGTCGGGCGTGCACGATCCCCGCATCGTCGCCGCGGCGGTCTCGCTCGCGACCACGGGGGCGTTCATGATTCTGTTCGGCGTTGTGCATCCCCCGGCGGCGGCAACTACGGTGATCATCTCCCTCGGCATAATCACGGCGCCCGTTCACCTGCTCATCATAGAGCTCGCAGTCGTCGTGCTGGCGATACAGGCCATAGTGGTGAACCGGGTTGCCGGCGTGGACTACCCGGTCTGGGCCAGGCGCGTTTCGCCCTGAAACCCCTCCGGTCCCGCGTTCCACGCACGGTTTTCCGGGTCTCGGGCCCGTGTATATATGCGCCTTCGAACGCGCCCGTCGTCTTCGCGCCGGTCTGGGCCAGGCGCGTTTCGCCCTGAAACCCCTCCGGTCCCGCGTTCCACGCACGGTTTCCCCGGTTTTCTCGGGCCCGTGTATACATGCGCCTTCGAGCGCGCCCGTCGTCTTCGCGCCGGTCTTGTTCGCGCTACCTTTTGCAATTGCGCGCCGGGCCGCGCACCCCTGGCGGCGGTGTTCCGCTATGAGACGTTGTCGAAACTACCCATGCCGGCCTCGATGCGCCTTCGGGACTGTAAGGCATGGGTATTTGGGAGGGGTGCGCCCATTGCCGCGTCTTTATGAACGGCGGAGCGCCGGTTCCCGGAAATTATCTTCTTTTAACCCTTGATTTTCGTGAGCGCCGAGCCCTTGTGCGCCGCCACGTGGTCCGACTTGTCGCTCTTGATTTCGTACTGCGGCTCGTCTTCCGTTGCGTGGTGCGTATAACCCTTATAATCGAAATTTTTCGTGTGTACTTTAACGATCGTGCCCGAAACCCTTCCCGCTTCCGAGTTCCAGCTTACGTGATCGCCCACTTTAAACTTTGCAGCCATGGTTATCGCCCCCGTGTTAGGTTTTGTTTCCGTCGCCGGATGTTCACCTGTCGAACAAGCCTCCGTCCGAATAATAAACGCGGCGTCCCTCGACGCGCGCCGGCGAGGTATAAGCATGCTCTTCCGCTTTCCCGGCGGCCATGATGTGCAGCACGCGCCAGCCCCTCGCTTTCAGATAATCCGACACCATCGAGCGGTGACAGCGCCACCAGACCGCCTCCGAGCACATGTAAGCCGTCGGCTGCTTTAAGGCTATAGCCTCGAGCGCCCCGGCCGCCTTCTCGAAATCTTCCGTCTCCATGTAATCCGCGTAACCACGGAACGATGCGTTCCGCCAGCGGCTGTTCTTCGAATCCTTCCGCACCTTTCTCCGCCCTCCCAAATCCTCCATGTGGACGTAGCTTATTCCGGCTTTCTCCAATTCGGCGGCCAGATTTTCCTTGTTGAAGTGAGGGTATTTTCGCGAACCCGGAAAATGCCTTATGTCCACCAGGACCGTGACGCCGAAGGACTTCAGCATTGCCGTGAGCCCTTCCATGCTATGCGTGGAGTGCCCGATGGTATATATGGTATCTTGGTCCGAAGCTTTCACGCGGTGAGCTCCTCACCCGGATTCGGCGGAGTACTCTTTCAGCATTTCCATCGTGGGGACGAAGAAGGGCGTTCCGCTTCGCCCCTCTTTGCATATACTTCCTGTTAAATACAGGTTATCTATTGACAGGCTTTGGTGTCAAGCTGCGAAATCCGCCTCGGAACGGTGACGATCTGCCGCGTCCTGTCTTTCAAACGGAACCGTGGAATCGTATCAACCACGAGAAGTACGCTATCAGTCCGGCCGCGCGGGCCCTCCGGCGTCTTTATGCTCATTGCTCGCCCGGACCCCGCTAAATGATCTCGTAAACGATGAGCGCTATCAGGGGCGGCAGCACCCCGAATCCTATCAGCCACTTGCCCCTCCCCGTTATCCCGTATCTCCCTTTCAGGATGAAAAGCCCCGTTACATTAATCGTAATGAGCATGACGGCGAACACGTCCGAAGCCCATCTCCAGCCTTTGGCGCTGTTCCGGTGAAGGACGTTCGCATGATAAAACAGGGGCCGCCTGTAGAGCTTCTCGTATACCCCGGTGCCGGTGCTCAGGTTCAGATGGAGCGAGCCGTTATCGTAGTATATCTTGACCTGGTCCGGCGTCGGCATGTCGTAAACCTTGAACGATTCTTCGCCGACCAGCTTGCCGAAGCCGTGGACCAGCTCGTCACTCAGCTCCGTTATCGAATGCTTCCCGGGTATATTCACCGTCTCTTTATGTATTACGAAATCCGGATTCCAGTCGTTTATATGATTGAGAGCGATGCCGGATATGCAATAGACGATGACGAGAGACGAAAGAAAATAGCCGAGGTCGCGGTGGACTGCAATGTTGAGCTTCCTTATTTTTATTGCCACATCTTTCCCCGTCGTCAGATATCTTCGGCGGCCCCGCCCCTGATCTTGCTCGCGTATTCACGGGAAACGTCTATCACCCACCGCTCTATGTTTTTGTCCGGCAGTATCGCGTCGGGTTTATATACGACCCTCTTTTCCGGGTCGCGGACATTCGAAACCCCGCCGCCGATAATTTTCACCTGGAACGTTTCATCGAAAGCTACGAGGACGGGAATTACGACGGCAGTCCGCTTTTTCTCGAGTACCCTGTTGATCGCGTCCGTCGTTTCGCCCGGATCATAGCGTGCGACATGCCCGCACCAGCCGTAGGCGTGCTCGGTAATGCCTTTCTCT